>JBHLND010000120.1:0-7469 GCA_048937485.1 Promethearchaeota archaeon | reverse complement strand
TACGGGCATTACTTGGTGTTAGCCAAAGTCCAGTGGAGATAGGCTTCGTGTTTCCAAGGTCGTATGGGGCATAGCCCTGTGTTTCAAGAATGAGCTTAATCTTCTCAAAGAGATCCAATTGGCATCCCTCCTTGTGAACATGAAGGAGAGATACCTCTGCTTTTCTTTCTTTTGTAACATGGGAGTCTGACCTATTTCCAAGCTTCATCAGAAGATGGTAAGGTTTCCTTTGGAGGTTCTGTCCCCTCATGTTTCTTCACAATATCAACAGCCTCTGGAATCCAATCAAGACCTAATTTCTTGACCTTCTCCATGGTCGGAACACCGTTACGAGTCCAGCCACGACGCTTGTAGGCCGCATCGGTGAGAAGACGGTACTTCTCCTCTCGATATTCTCTAAGGGTCTTGTTCTTCTCGGTTGTGCTCATCCCGGAGATATCAACCCCCAGCTCCTTGAGCTGTTCATCGTATCTATCTTGACGGCTCTCATACTCCCAGTTCGTCACGGGGCCAGCACTTCTGTAAGGAATGAAGGAGTCATGAATCCTGAGACCCTTGCCCTGGCGGATATTGAAGATCCGCTGGAAGTTGTAGACCTTCTCGCTCATTGCCACAAGGTCTTTTCCTTCAACTTTGCGGCCAGTTACTGCGCTGAAGAATCGAGCATAGAACGCAACATGTCCTGGAACCTTGGCTGGTTCAGCAGTTTTGGCGTTGTCTGCTGGTACGACATCGTTCCATGGCAACTTGCACAATCCATTGAGCCCGAACCATGTTCTCCACATCGGAAAATAATGAAGTGCCTCTGCCTTGTCCTCAAATGTAGGCATGTAGTTGTGAACCTGATCAAGGAAGATTAGCCAAGCCTCGTCATGCTGAGGACCCTTGAGAGTGAGACCGTAGCCACCCTGCTGAGCAAGGCTCTCTTTCGTGACGTACTCGGAATACTCTAGGCCCTTGTGTTCCATACCAATGTCTTGCATGTGTTTTGCATCAACGCCATAGTTGTCAGCGAAATGCTTCTTTAGATAGGCAACGCCCTTTCCAAAGTGCTGCGCTCCAAAGCCCTTTCCTTCTGCAATCTCATGCAAGACAGTAAGAGCTGCTTCAGCCGCACCCCAGTTAAGTGCATGACCCCCCGTCGCTTTCTCGTTTATGTAGCCCTCCTCGAAGAGCTCCATGACAAAGGCCATAGTCGTTCCAAAACTAATCGTGTCGATGCCGTAAGCATCACAATAGAAATTGAGTTCAGCTACATAGTGAGGGTCGAAAATTCCGATACAAGAACCACAGCCCGCTACAGTTTCATACTCCGGTCCGTCAACAACCACCTTCTGTCCCTTAAAGGGTCCTGTCTTCGGGACAAATCCCTCGATGCAGTGTGAGCAATTGATAGCGCAGGGTCTCCAGCAGCCATCCCAGCCCTTTCCAGCATTGGTGTAGATCTTCTCCCAGACATCACCGAACAATGTCTTAGCCTCAGGGGCTCCTCCGGCTCTGAAGTTCCAAGTTGGTAAGAGGTCGAACTCGTCCATTATGGAGGGCAAATGGGCTGTGCCTACAATGCGCATTCTGTTTTGCTTGGGATCCAGTTCAAGAATCTCCCCCGAGTGATCTCTACCAACTTTCTTGACTTCCTCTGCATCTGCAGGATCATTCATTTCAAGCGTTATCTTCTCACGCTTGGCAACTAGAGCCTTGATTTTCTTGTTTCGAAAGACAGTGCCTATCCCTCCTCGACCTGCCTGTTTGTAGCGTGGGATGTTTCTACGCATATCATGCCATGAGAAATTAAGGCAGCTAAACCAAGAATGCTCTCCGCCTGGTCCGGCGGTCACAATGGACATGTCTTTACCCTCTTTCTCAGTGTGTCGTTCGCTTAGAACTTGTGTTATTTCGTATGCAGTATAGGGAAGGTCTGATGCATCGTGAATCTCAATCTTGCCAGCATCGCCATCGATAAGGATGTAGACATCCGTTTTCGCTTTTCCCTGAATCTCCAGTGCATCGAACCCTGAGAACTTCAGGTTGGGTCCGAAGTAGCCACCAACATTACTATCTATGACTTGACCAGTTTCAGGCGAGATAGTTGTGACAATGGATTTTCCTGCGCCTGGATACTGTGTCACACCGCCAAGTGGTCCGGTCGCGATGCAGATCTCATTCTCTGGGTCATCCCATTTCACAATGCGGTTCTTCGGGAGACCATTCCACATCAACCAAAGGTCAAAGCCCTTGCCACCGGTGAAGGTTTCCTTCATTTTCTTATCAACAGGCTTAATCTCGATGGTGTTATTGTTCAAGTTTACATAGAGTGTCTGGTTCGCGTACCCTCTTTCAATCTGAGGTACGTCGTACTTCAGCTCCTTCAGCATGCAAATGACTCTCCTCAACAAAGGTTTGGTGCCTTAAAGCACTCTCAACAGGTCGCTTCGCTGAAGAGCAGGCATTTGAGTTTTGCTTTCGCCGACATGCAGGGCTGTGCATATTGAGCTGTCGCAGCATAATGATGAGTACACTGTCCATATGAGAGGCTGGCAAGAATTAATGTCTGTAGATGAACGCACCGTATAAAAAGAATTAAAGCGATATCCAAATCGCGACATTGCAACCGGCAATTGTGTTATATTACGAACATCCTTGCCAATAATATCGGGAGTCTCTCTCGAATCGAGGTGCTCACATGCAAGACTACATGGCTGTCTTGGAATCGTCTCTTACAGATGCAAACCTTAGAAAACTACTGACTATTCCCAATCAGGAAGTCCACAAATTCGTTTCTAATGCAATTGAGCTCTGTCAGCCAATGAAGGTCTTCGTCTGCGACGATAGCAGAATGGATACTGAATATATTCGTAAGACTGCAATCGCCCGAGGAGAAGAAACAACTCTTGCGATTCCAACTCATACAGTTCACTTTGATGGGCTGCATGACCAGGCACGGGATAAGGAGCACACACGATACTTAGTTCCCGAGGGCGAATCGCTTGGTGAACACCTCTCACAGATGGATCGAGAAGAAGGACTCAAAATAGCAAAGGAACATCTTCGCGGTAGTATGGAACACAAGAAAATGGTGGTCCGTTTCTTCTCTTTGGGACCTCGCGACTCGGTATTCTCTATACCTTGCGTGCAAATAACAGACTCCTTCTATGTTGCACACAGTGCGGATCTTCTCTACAGACGTGGCTACGACTACTTCCGCAGGCTGCCTCAGGACGCTGAGATTTTCAGGATGCTTCACTCTTCTGGTAGGCTAATGCACTCTGTAAGCATTGATTGGCAGAGACGCGGCGTGGCTATTGATTATACTAAGAACACAGTTTACAGCTACAACACACAGTATGCAGGAAACACGATTGGATTGAAGAAGCTGGCTCTGCGACTTGCTATTCGAAAGGCTGACCGGGAAGGTTGGCTGGCAGAGCACATGTTTCTGATGGGTGTTAATGGGCCAGGAAGCCGCAAGACCTACATGGCCGGAGCCTTTCCTTCTGGCTGTGGCAAGACAAGCACATCCATGATTCCTGGTGCAACCATAGTTGGCGATGATTTGACCTATATTCGGAATGTCGACGGTGAAGCCCGTGCGGTTAATGTTGAGAGAGGCATATTTGGTATTATTCGCTCAGTGAATGAAGAGAGCGACCCATTAATCTGGCAAACACTACAGTCTCACGAGCCAGTTATCTTCTCGAATGTATTGGTCGAGCAAGGTGTTCCGTATTGGTTGGATGATGGGCGAAACCCTCCGAAGCAAGGAATTAACTTCTCTGGCGAATGGTTTGAGGGCAAGAAGGATGCACAGGGCATTGAGATTCCTTTGGCTCATAAGAACGCGCGGTACACCATTGGTTTGGAGGGCCTTCCAAATGTTGACAAGACCCTTGAAGATCCCAATGGTGTGGAGGTAGGTGCAGTAATCTACGGAGGGAGAGACCCCGATACTTGGGTGCCAGTGCAGGAGTCGTTTGATTGGGCTCACGGCGTAGTCACTATGGGCGCCAGTCTTGAATCGCAGACAACAGCGGCTACTCTTGGTCCGAGTGGAGTACTCAAGTTCCAAGCATTCTCTAATATGGATTTCATCTCTATTCCACTTGGCAAATATGTTCAAAACCACCTGAATTTTGCCAAAAAGCTAAGAAGTGTTCCTCTGATCTTTGCGGTGAACTACTTCCAAGAAAACTCTGCAGGCGGGTATATCACTAGCAAATCCGACAAGCGAGTGTGGCTGCAGTGGATGGATTTGCGTGTTCACGGTGAAGCAAGTGCACTGGGAACGCCTACGGGCTTAATCCCTCTCTATGATGATTTAGCCAAGCTATTCAAAGAACACCTCAATAGAGAGTATACTCATGACCAATATGAGGACCAATTCACGATTCACGTGCCTGCATTCTTAGCAAAAATAGAGAGAATCAAGAACGAATTCAGTACATGCGTGTCTGATTCTTCTCACATTATTTTCACGTTGCTAGATGAGCAAAGAAATAGGCTTCTAGAAGCTCAGAGTGCCTATGGGAACAATATACCCCCATCATCATTCTCACGAGCGTGCTAGTTGAGATATACTCATAACGCCGATTCGCCAAGTTTGCAATGGGTTTTCCTGCAGGAGGTTTTCAATTGAAACTGGAGCCTTTTGAACTCGAACGGATGCAGTCTGAATGGGAACACCAAGTCGACATCAACCTGACGGAAAGCGGAGTACAACCGCTCTCAATTATGGACTTGGTTCCTGATGCCTCAGAAAGGACAAAGCTGCTCGAAGCTCCCCTGGGCTATGTCCAAACAAATGGCAGCGTGGAGCTACGCGGCATAATTGCGAATCTCTACAATTCTGATGACCCTGAGCAAGTAGTTGTGACGAATGGGGGTGCTGAGGCCAATTTTCTTTGCACTTGGAGTCTACTGCACGAGCAGCCTGGTTCAGACGAGTTTGTGATAATGCTTCCTAACTATATGCAGATTCATGGAATTGTTAGGGCTCTGGGAAAAAAGGCAAAACCCTTCTACCTGAAGCAGGAGAAAGATAGCTGGGTTCCAGATATTGAAGGCTTGAAAGAAGTCGTTTCAAAGAAGACTGCGGCTATTGCCATATGCAATCCCAACAACCCGACTGGAGCAATCTTGGATCGGCATTGTCTTCAGGCCATAGCTGACATTGCGGCTGATGCAGAAGTATGGGTGCTTTCTGATGAGATTTATCAGGGAGCAGAGCAAGGCGGAAATCAGTCAGAGTCGTTCTACGCCCTACATGACAAAGTACTGATTACAAACAGCCTTTCGAAGGCTTACGGTCTTCCGGGATTGCGGCTGGGATGGATTGCATCCAACGTCCCAGGTTTTAGCAACACGCTCTGGGCCTATTCAGATTACACCACAATTTGCCCGACCAAACTAAGTGACCGTCTAGCGAGAGCCGCACTTCAACCTGAGATGAGGTCAAAGATTCTTGAACGGACAAGACGCATTGTTGGCGAGCATTGGGCCACATTGAAAGACTGGTTGGATGAAAGGGCTGATATCTTCAGTTATGTGCCCCCAAGAGCTGCTGCTATTTGCTTTATTCATCACAGGTTACCCATTTCCTCTATGGACTTAGTCATGCGACTATTGAAAGAAAGAAGCCTACTCTTGGTGCCAGGAGAGCATTTTGGAATGCCCGAATATCTCAGAATTGGCTTTGGGTACAGTGCAGATAAGCTTAGAGAAGGCCTCAGAAGGTTTGATGAGATTATCAAAGATGTTTCCTAGATGCGGCATGATTGAAAACGAATGAAAAATCACGTTCAACCTTTGCAAATCGAAACTGGAGTTTAGACAACTTGCAGACTGTAAGCGAAAGTACGGATGCTCTTTCCAGACAATTCTAGAGGTTTGCTACACTCAATCAAGTCCGAAAACAGGTTTTTTCAAAGGAGAACATGATTTTGTACGTTTTCGTTAATACTCCCATTGTCTTTGTCAAGCATTGGCATCAAGCTGGAGAATTATGTCTCAAATTGATATGAGTAATCATATATTCAGAATTACTGAGAACCTGCCCACCAAAAAGGACCCTATCTAGGAATCCGAATCAGGCTGCCATCAGATATTCATGATGGAATGGGCCTGTGTGCAGATGGCTGCAGGATTTGAAATCCAAAGCATAAGGGCTCCTCTAACTTGGGTGATAGCGAATGGGAACAACGAGTCATAGGCCGGACTCAAGCTTTGCAAAGGAAGTAGCCTCTGTTCCCGGCGGCGAAGGGATCAACAAGTGCATTCAATGTGGTATTTGCACGGCGAGTTGCGTTGTGGCCTCAAAATCCGATGCTTACCGACCACGCCAGCTCATTCAAAAGATACTGATAGGCAGCCGGGCTGAGGTTTTGAATAGTGAACTTCCGTGGCTCTGCATGATATGTAGGCAATGCGAAGATCGATGTCAAGAAGGCGTAAGCCCGGCAGAGATTTTCCAAGCTGTCAGACACATAGCTGCTTCTGAGGGCAAAGTTCCGGCTGTATTCAGGAATACTGTGGGTACGGTCCTAACCGATGGTTGGCTACTGAAGGATGCTTACTCCGATTTCATTGAAGAAGAGCGAGAGGAGTTGGGTCTTGATGCTGACCTTGGTTGGGATGAAGTATTCGTTAGGAAGCTGAAGAAGAAGTACTTCATGGAGGGCGCCATCTAATGAAAGAGATGTTTCTCTATAGGGGATGCACTGCTCCTGTAAGACATCCTCAATATGAAGCTGCAACGATTGCTGTCCTTGAGAAGATGGGTGTCCATCTCTCAGATATGAAGGATGCGAATTGTTGTGGAGCGCAATATGTTGAGTCGCTGAATCGGAAAGCATTTGCGGCCATGTGCGGTCGGATTCTTGCATTGGCAGAACGATTCAACAAGGATATTCTTACGATCTGCGGCGCGTGCACTGGCTCTCTAAAGCACAATCAACATTATCTCGATACTGAGCCAGACCTAAGGGCAGAAGTGAATTCCCTTTTGAAGGAGGAGGGCTTGGAGTATACTGGCAAGGTGAAAGTTAAGCACCTTCTCCAAGTACTCAATGAAGACATTGGATATGACCGGGTTCGTTCAACTGCTGTCAAACCTTATGCTAACCTGAAACTAGCTGCTCACTACGGGTGTCATATGACTCGTCCTCATGAAATCTTGCAAGTTGACGACCCAGACAATCCTATGATTATTGACAATCTGATTGCAGCAGTTGGTGGTACACCAGTAGACTATTCGGGCAAGACGAGATGCTGCGGTGGTCCAATGCTGGCTATGGATGCAGACGTTGCCACACTGATTGGTCAAGAGAAGATTGAGAATATTAGAGCCGCAGGAGGCCAGGGGATTGTAACTGCATGCGTGTTTTGTGATATCCAATTAACCCAAGTTCAATTTGGAGAGGGAGTTTCTGCAGAGAGGCTGCCCGTTATCACAATTCCACAGTTGCTAGGGATTG
>JBHLND010000119.1:0-7533 GCA_048937485.1 Promethearchaeota archaeon | reverse complement strand
ACAGTATCGTAAAGCCCTGATTCAATGGCCATGATTCCTGCTCTCAGAGCTGTTGCACCTGAAGCGCAGGCAGCCTCGTGACGGGTTGCAGGAAGTCCTTTCATCCCCGCATAATCTAAGAGAAGAGGTGCTGTGTGACCTTGATGCACCAACATCTCCGGAATAAAGGTTCCAATGAAGGCTGCTTGGATGTCCTTCTTTGGCACGCCTGCGTCAACTGTTGCTTTGTCGACAGCCTCAGCAAACATCTCGCGGAGTGTGACTCCATCCAACGCTCCAAACTTTGTTTGCGCTGCACTAACGATGTTCGTGTTTTTGAGCGGCACGTTCCAGTTTCCACCTCAAAATGATGTTTCGGGCTGATAAACTCGAGTATAAAAAGACTGACACCTAGGACTTCGAATTGCGTCTATTATCCCAAGAGATTTTAAAGCAGTACAGAAATCAGCAGACTCGAGTGGACTAATGATGGATTTCTCGTTATCCGAAAAAGATCAGAAACTCTTCGAACGGGCGAAGGAGTTTGCAAAGGAATACATTACGCCTCGCGCACATGAGCTCGAGAAGCGTAATGACTTCCCAAAAGACGTCGTGCAGAAAGCCTATGAAGCAGGACTCATGAACCTCCACATCCCCACAGAAGCAGGTGGACCGGGTCTATCTTTGCTCTCAGAAACTCTTGTTTCAGAAGCCACAGGCTATGGTTGTGCAGGAATAGCTACCACGATAATGTGCAACAATTTGGCCTTTGCTCCACTAGTTATCGGAGCAACAATTGAACAGCTCCAAGAGTACGTAGAGCCGCTGATCACTGGTAAGGACGCCAAATTCGGAGCCTTCTGCCTTACAGAGAGGAAAGCTGGCTCTGATGCAGCAGCAGTGGCAACACGAGCAGTGCGTGATGGCGATGAGTACATTATAAATGGAATGAAGTGCTGGATCACAAACGGCCCCCAAGCTTCGTTATTCACAGTCTTTGCCTCGACCCAACCGGATCTCAAACATAAGGGACTGTCTGTGTTTATGGTTCCAAAGTCAAAGGGAGTCAAGATTGGTCTCATTGAAGACAAGGTAGGGCAATTGAGCTCTGTACAGTCTGAGGTCGTCTTTGATGATGTAAGAGTTCCAAAGGAGTGTCTTGTTGGTAAAGAAGGTGAGGGATTTAGGATTGCAATGCTGACTCTAGATAAGACCAGAGCGGGCATAGCAGCTATAGCAACAGGAGTCTGTCAGCGGGCTGTTGACGAGGCAGCGAAATTCGCCAATGTAAGACATCAGTTTGGTCAACCAATTGGCAATTTTCAGGGTATTAGCTTCATGCTAGCAGACATGGGCGCAAGAACTGCAGCCTCAAGGCAACTGACACGTTATGCTGCATGGATGGCGGACCAAGACATGAAGAACTCAAAAGACTCGGCCTATGCAAAATTCTTTGCAGCCGACGCCGCTATGCAAAATGCAATTGACTGTATTCAAATCATGGGAGGATATGGGTACATACAACAATATCCGGCTGAGAAACTAATGCGAGATGCGAAACTACTCCAGATCTATGAGGGAACCAATCAAGTGCAACGTGTTGTTGCGGGCGGACAGATTCTCAAGGAGAGCGTCAATCTCGATACCGGTTTCACAGTCAAGTATGACGGAAAAGATGCTCCTATACCGTAACTCAGATGAACACAGGTCAACTTCGCTCTATGATGTATTTCCCTTATTCTTGGGAGGGTGAGTAGGCGTCCTACTCACCTTCCACTAATGATTTATGTACTTGAACTAGAGGCCCATCCATCGAGGACGAGCAATGGATGGAGAGAACCATCTTGGATGATAATGAAACAATCAGGATGATCAAGCATCGTAGGGCCATTAGAGATTATGACACTGCAAAAGAAGTGCCCAACGAGCTGATCTACAGAATCATTGAGGCGGGAGGCTATGCTCCCAGCGCAGAGAATCAGCAGCCTTGGAGAGTAATCGTTGTCAAGGACAAGAAGCTTCAGAAGTTCATCGGGCAGATTGCAGTTGACAGAACTATCGAGCTCTTCGGGCGCGCAACACCCCGAGAAGAGATTGAGAGGCGACTAGGCTATATTGAATCAAAGGCCAGTATGGAACGTACAATTGACATCCTCATAACTGGTAAACGCTTCGAGTACATCAAGGGAGAACCAGAAACTTTCGGAGCTCCAGTTCTCCTTGTCCTGGCAGTAGACCAGACTCATGTTGGTAATTCCCAGCCAACACTTCGAGGCACAGGCGGCGTATATGGCTGGTCTGGTCCTCGACATGCTGTAATTGCGGGGTCGATGATGATGCAGAACATGGCACTTGCGGCGGCATCTCTAGGTCTGGGAAGTTGTGTATCATCTGTGCAGTTGGACCACTTCGACGATGTTGGAGCCATATCCGAGAAGCTAAGCATTCCGTTTCCACATTGGGTGCCAATCTTGTGCCTAACAATTGGTTACCCGAGATTCGAACGCACATTGGGACCCCCAAGGCAGATGCCGGAGGAGGTTGCATTCATGAACAAATGGGGCAAACCCTTCAAGAAGGAGAGATGAAAATGAGTGAACTTGAAACACTAAGAAACGGATTTGTTGCATTCATTGATGGTCTCTGGTGGGGACTACGAGATACTGTAGGTGCCCTATCGATGTATGAAGGGTATGCCGGTGGCTTCAAGCAAATGGGCATAGAGGCAGCAGAGAAAGCGGAAGCAAAGGGAGCTGTAGAAGCTGCCAAGACTGCAGTGACTGTACTGAATGCCATTGGATTGAAAGCAGAACAGAATGAGAACGAAATCATTATCAAATCATGTCCCATCTGGGACAGGATACTTGAACGTGGTCTTGAGTATGCATTTCATTTAGAAGAGATTTGCTGGAAACCACTTCTTGAGGGGATTGGTGAAAAAGCCAGAGCCAAACCAAGGATGGAATCAGCACTTAGACTGGTTCATTTGGAGAATGCCAAAGTGGACTACAAGAAGGGGAAGGCAAAGGCGGCTCTTGAGAAAGGAGCGATATCGAAAGAGGAATATGATAATCAGGTGGCTAATTTGGAGGGGGCCTTGGAGAACCTCCCCAAAGAAGGTCGATACCGATTCGACTGAAATGCCCCTCAAATCTTGAGCTTAAAGGCGGACTGTTATCATGGAGTCCTTAGAAAAAGCTGGATTGGCAGTTAACTACAACAAGGTAGAATCTACGAAACCCAAGAGCTTGCCCAAGAAGGTTCACATCTGGGATGAAACCTTGCGTGATGGAGAGCAAACGCCAGGAGTCGCATTGACGCTTGATGAGAAAATCGATATCGCGAAGATGCTTGATGAGGTTGGAACTGCAATCGTCGTAGTAGGATTTCCAGCTGTTAGTGCAGATGAGCAGAAGATTGTGGCAGCGATAGCGAAAGAGGGCCTAAACAAAGCTGTCGTTGGAGCGCCAGCAAGGGCAGTCATCGGGGACATAGACGCCTGTATTAAGGCGGATGTAAAGGAGGTTCCAATCTTCATTGCTACCTCTGACTTCCGTCTCAAATATCAGCTCCGAATGACTCGTGAAGAAATGCTTGAAAGGCTGGCCCAATGTGTGGAATACGGCAAGGATCATGGTCTCACCATTGATTACATTGCAGAGGACTCGACAAGGAGCGATATGGACTTCCTATGCAAGGCATATCGAACTGCCATTGACGCGGGGGCGGATAAGATCTGCATTGCGGATACGGTTGGTTTCGTGAGACCTGAAGTCATGAGGCACATAATTAAGGGGATAAAGGACAGCCTCTGGCCCAAGAGCAAGTACAAGGTTCCTATAGCGGTTCACTGCCATGATGACTTTGGATTGGCTAACGCCAATACACTAGTTGCTGTTGAGGAAGGAGTCACCTATCCTCATGTCTGCGTCAATGGCTATGGCGAGCGCGCAGGAAACGCGGCATTCGAAGAGGTTGTTATGGCCTTGGAAGAGCTATATGGGGTCGATACTGGAATTGAAACTGAGAAGATCTACAAGCTCTCCAGACTTGTTGAAAGGCACTTCGTTGTTCCCTTGCCGCTCCACAAAGCCATCTCAGGGGATAATGCCTTCACACATTCAAGTGGGATTCACTCTCACGGTCAGCTAACCCACTCCATGACTTATGAGCCAATCAGTCCATTGTTGGTCGGACGCCGAAGAGAATTCCACCTCGGAAAATTCGTTGGCAGACACTTCGTTGAATACATGCTCAAGATGGGGGGTGTTAGTGCCACGCCTGAGCAAGCAAGGATGATTACAGAACGAATAAAGACAACACACGAGGACTTGAAGAAGAGCCAATCAAAGAACTCGTTTGACCGTATAAAGGGAGAGCTACGTGACCTTAGAACAGGGGTTTCGGAGAGAGAGTTCTGGGCGATAGTCTTTGATGTAATCTAGAGTCGCTATACGACTCTCCGAATGATTTTTCACCAAGTAGGGAAGAGGTCAAGGCATGCCCGACATATTTGGTAGGATAATGATGGATGCCGCTCATGGGGAAGATGCAATTCACATAATTGAGCGTGAAGATGGGTATGAAGATGAGTACCCAGGTTCACAATATGTGGAGCCCTTTGACAAGTGGGGTGAACCGGAAAAGGAAGCAATGTCCAAGGTCAAGGGTCAGGTTTTGGATGTTGGCTGTGGTGCCGGAAGAGTTGCGGTCTACCTACAGGAAATGGGATTTGATGTCATTGGCATTGATATCTCTGAAGGAGCAGTCGAAGCCTCGCGCCTAAGAGGATTTGGACAAGCTCAGGTAATGTCTGCAGAAGATCTGAATTTTCCAGAGGGGTGCTTTGATACGGTGGTTATGTTCGGTGGCAACTTCGGGCTTCTTGGCGAGGAAGACAAGACAGTCAAATTGCTGAAAGACTTGCATCGTATCACTTCCAATGATGCAGTAATCCTGGCGAGTAGCAGAGATGTTGCTGAAACTGACAATCCTGAACACTTGGCGTATCATGAGTTGAACAGAAAAAGAGGCTTTCCAATAGGAAGGATACGCATAAGGCTATCGTACAAGGGAGAAAAGACAGACTGGTTTTTGATTCGTTTTGCAAGTCCTGAGGAGATGGCAGCAATGGCATCAAATGCAGGATGGAATCTATTGGCAACAATAGGTCCTCGACATAGCTATGTTGGAGTGCTGGGAAAGGCCTAGAACCATTTGAAGATTCGATGCTTTTAGAGGGGAATGCAGTGGCCAGACTCGGTTTCCGAAGAATCCTTCGACAGGAAGGGAGATGCTACAGGTATGGTTGATTTATTTGGCAGAATCCTAATGGATGCAGTTCGCGGAGAAGATGCACCTCATTTGGTCGAGCGAGACGATGGGAAAGTAGAAGAGCATCTAGGCTCCAGGTACATAGACAAGTTTGAATTCTGGCGTGACTCTGAGAAAGAGGCAATACAGGACGTCAAGGGCAGAGTATTGGATATAGGATGCGGCGCGGGAAGAGTTGCATCCTACCTAATTGAAAAGGGCTTTGAAGTCGTCGGGATAGATATCTCAAAAGGAGCAATTGAGGCATGTCGATATAGGGGAATCGATAATGTATTCCTTATGTCTGCCGAATCTCTTGATTTCCCGAGGGAACACTTTGATACCGTGCTCCTATTTGGAGCCAACTTTGGTATTCTTGGAGAAGAGGATAAAATCATCCGAATGCTAAAGGAGATACACAGGGTAACTACCCCCGATGCAATCATACTTGCTTCAACCAGGGATGTTGCTATAACCAGCGACCCACTTCACCTTGCGTACCATGAGAAAAACAGAAAGAGAGGGCTTCCGATTGGCAAGATTCGAATTCGCATTAGTTACCAAGGAGAAACTGGAGAGTGGTGGTGGCTAAGACACGCAAGTCCTGAAGAAATGGCTTCGATGGCAGAAGCATCGGGATGGAAACTTGAGAGAATCTATGAGCCTCGGCAATTCTACGTAGGACGACTTAGCAAGGAATAAGAGCCCAAGAAGGCGTATCAATTCGTGGACCCAATACTTTTAGATGAACACGAGTACCTTAAGCAGAGTCCAACTACGAGGTGGTCAAGTGCCAAAGATAGACATCAGATACTACTGCTATGTTTGTGGAAATGCTATTGATATCAAACCATCAGTACCCGCGGCTCCTGCAATGACCCAACTGGAGGTCAAATGCAAGAAATGCGGGGATGGCACGCACCTCCTTCTAACTTCGTGTCCAAAATGTGAGAAAGGCATCAAGTACTTTGTATCAGACCTTGATTTTCCAGAAGAAGTCAGCAGGCTATCAGGAGCCTATGTCAACCTCATAGGAGAGATAAGAAACAGCTTGAAAGAGGTTGTCGATGAGTTCAATGTACCACTACCGAAGAGGTGGTCTGCCAAATTAGTATGTGACTGTGGCGAGAGATACACTGCTGAAATACCGCTATCCCAGCTCTAGAAAACGTGGCGAACGACTAGATGAAGCCTCGAAAGAAAGATGTGATCAAATCAAAGATTGGTACTCAAATAACAAAGAGAATGACAAGAGACCAGAGAATAGTCTATGGAATATTAGGGGAGAAGACAAGTAAAATTCCAAAACGAATCCTTGCAGTAGCAACACCAATTGTCCTCAAGACCGCTACTCAGAAACTCAAGAATACCCGAATTAAGGAGCGCATCACAACAGGACGCTTTGAAGACACTGACATAGGGATAGTAGTCACCGGCATGGGGACACCTTCAACGGCTATAATCATGGAAGCACTGACAAAATCCATGCCTAATGCGATTATTCGTGCGGATTTTTGCGGAGGGTTATCTGCTGATCACAATATTGGGGACGGGTTTCTCGCAGATGATGCGGTTGTAGGAGATGGGTGTGGCACAGTCTACTTTGGGAACAAGAGCATTCTGCAATCACACAGGATGCTGAGCAAGGCAATTCATGAATACGCATCAGATTTGGGGCTTACCGTTCACCGGGGACGAATGTGGACAACTGATGTTCTCTTTAGACAGACCGAGGACCTTCTCGAAGGATGGATGCATGAGGGAAGCCAGGCCGTAGATATGGAGAGCTCAATGATTCTAGGTTTGGGTAATGCATCCGGGATTCCCACGGCCAGTTTGAATTGCATATCGGACCTCCCAGTGCATGGAAAACCCTTGTTTGATAGCGATGAAGTCGACCCTAACTTATTGACCGGTCTAGATTTGGTTCTTGAGGCTAGTCTAAAGACTCTTGTTGACTGGAGCTGAGAAAGAGCTCTTGTTTGAATTATTGCTCAATAACAATCTCGAAGTTGAGATGCACTGGACACTTCAAAGAATTACCCACTAAGCAGTATTTGTGGGCACGGTCTGCCGCTTTTTCCATTCTGTTCTTATCCTGTTCTGTGGGAACAGCAATTCGTGCTTCGAGTGAAATCTGATCAAACTCCCATCCAAGTTCCCCTTTAGCTAGAGTTCCTACGCCCTTTACTGAGAAATCAGTGAACTCTGCGTGAAATCTCTTGGAAATGCCTGGAAGGG
>JBHLND010000118.1:6471-7559 GCA_048937485.1 Promethearchaeota archaeon | reverse complement strand
GGACCCCAGAAGTTCAGTGTAGCCCCATCAGCCAGTTGCGCGGCTGGCAAGTAGACCGACAACCCATCTCCGAAGTTTTGAATGGGAACCCAGTACATTGTAAGAAACAGGGAACATATCACTACAATCAATGGTATGATAATGTTAGCTCGTTGCTTGAGCACTCCAAAAATGGGGCTTCGAGCGAATCGACTAGTCACTGACAAGATACTCTGCCATCGGGAGGTTTCTTGCGAGGGATCAGTCATGTAGTATCAAACCCTTTCTGCTTGTGATGTGTGGCAATATAGCATTACGCAGTATTGTGTATTCATGGGACTGGGAGGTGGCGTACATAAATGCTTTTTAGCAGCCATCGTATTCTCTGCTGCCGGTCGAGTTGCGCGGGAGAAAATTAAGGATTGGTTTTCTGGCAACATTGCCACCGACAAAGGGGGTTAGTGACTACGTAGTTGCCTATCTGTCCAACGCGCCCACGGACCTGCAATTCTACTGCTATCCTATTGCTCAACTTGCACCTGATGCCCTCTATCCAGGAGGAGGAGCACTGACCAATGAAGACTCGGGAGTGAGGCTTCCCAGCAACGTCAGAGTGGTGAACGAACTTAGTTACTACGGACTTAGTGGCTGGGTGCGGTCAGGATTGGCCTCCAATGTTGATGTGTTTCATATTCACTGGTGGACGCCATTTCTATTGGTGCCCTACTTGCTTCTGATGTCTATTCTGCAGGCTAGAGGCGTAAAAACAGTGCTAACGCTCCACAACGTAACTGCGCACGAGAATAAGATTCTGCATGACCTAGGAACAAGGCTCCTCTTAACGATGACAGACCACATAATTGTCCATACGAAATCAGGGAAGGGCAGGCTTGTCAATTCGTTTGGTGTCAATCCTGCCAAGATCTCAGTATTGGCTCACGGACTTCTAAAGCCTAGAGAGATGGCGATGCGTGAAAAAGGAGCCGAGGCGAGGGAAAGGTTGGGACTCCCTCAAGATAAGGTGATTCTCCTATTCTTTGGTAATATCAGACCATACAAGGGTCTTGACATTCTGCTTGAGGCGATGAAGACCATACAATCAGTAGAAA
>JBHLND010000118.1:0-6461 GCA_048937485.1 Promethearchaeota archaeon | reverse complement strand
GGATGTCATGCTGTTGGTTGCAGGAATGCCTTGGAAGGGTGGAGGAGGAGTAAGAGAAACTGTTACAGAGTTAGGCTTGTCAGATAACGTTGTCCTCAAGTTAGCCTTTGTACCACCAGATGAATTGCCGCTATACTTCGAGTCTTCGGATGTAGTGGTTCTCCCATACAGGTATTTTGACGCTCAAACAGGCGTTGGGGCCTATGCTCTCTTCTTTGAGAAACCAATGGTCGTCACTAGAGTTGGAGGATTACCAGAACTTGTCCTAGACAATTCAGTTATTGTTCCACCGGAGAATCCAGAGAAACTAGCTGACACGTTATTGAAGGTTGTACGCGACGAAACCCTTCGCGATAAACTATCCGAGGACTCAAGAAGCCTTAAAGAGGAGTACGATTGGGAGAGGATTACTAGAGATACAGCCGAGATTTATTCATGGCTGGCGAGGGAAGAGTAATTGGATATTGTGATGATCTCGCCGTTCAATGTGTTCCCACCATATTGGGGTGGTGCCGCGAGAACGCTTGGTATACTACGAGGTCTGCTGGAATCAGAAGAGGTTGTTGTGCATCTTGTTTATCCGGATCGAAAGCAGGTGGAAGGAGATCACTCAAACAACCCTTTTGACTATATCACACCAGAAGACTTCAAGGGAACCTTGACAGTTCACTCAGTTCCGGCAAAGAGCAGAATCAGCCAGCTGGTCAATCCGCGGATATTTCTCACAGCCCTGAAGATTCTAAGAAGAAAGAAAGGAGCACTAATCTGGGGCGAGTTCACTTGGTCAGGTCTAAGTGCATGCTTACTCAGTTTCTTCACACGCAATCCAATGATACTTGATGAGCATAACATCGAACATGTACGGTTCAAGAGATTCGGTTCATTTCTTTACCCAATCATCAAGATTGTGGAATACATAACATGGATTGTGGCAAGGTTCATACTTGTCGTTTCTTCAACTGACAGGCAATTCCTACCCAAATTCATCAAATCTAAAGCGATTGTTGTGCCTAATGGATATGATAGTAGCAAGTTTAAGCCCAATCCAAGTCAGAGGACAGCTATTAGAGAGGCGCACGGATTAGCACAATCAAGCAAGCTTTTGCTCTTCTTTGGAAAATTGGACTACTATCCAAACTATGATGCTATTAATGTCATTAAGACGCATCTTGCACCAAATCTCTCTGAGACCGTTGATAAGATATTGATTGTTGGTTCCGGACTTACAGATGCATCTGAGCTTCCCAAAAACTGTGCATACTTAGGACCCGTTCAGGAAATTGCGGATTACATAAATGCAGTTGATGTCGTTATTGTGCCTCTTCGTTCAGGAGGCGGTACGCGGCTTAAGATAATTGAGGCACTTGCATGCGGCGTGCCAGTTGTTGCGACTGGAATCGGAGCAGAAGGACTGACTGATGATAAATTCACAGGGCTCCTTCTCGTGTCTAGAGACGATGATTGGAAGGAATTCGCCTCACTTGTACGCCAGGCTCTTGAAATGAGGGCCGCTGGAGATGAGAAGAGGGCGATATTAGAGCAAGTGAGAGTGCACTCATGGAAATCAATATCGAGGATTCTTAATCTTGTTCTGCAAAGGTTTGGTGAATAGTGGGATGACCAAGGAGAAGCTGTGCGTCGTTATGCCAGGTTTCCACTGGACAGTACACAACTTCTGTACCGTCCTCTCAGACTATTTTCATGTATTCTTGTGTCTGCCTGCCTCGGAATCAAGCGGTATCGCCAATGACAAGTATACTATAGTCCATTATCGGAATCTATCACCGGCCAAGGAAACCCCATTTAATCCGTCAATCATTGGTACAATTAGGCGTATTAAACCAGATGCGGTCGTGGTTGGAGAGGATTTCCAACCAAATACCATCCTACTTTCGCTCTTTCAGAATTCTGTTGGGGCTCCAATAATCTTGATCACAGAGAAGTACTTCTTTTCGAGAATTGCGTATCTCAATCCTTTGCACCGGCTGTTGTTGCGCCTTGTGATTAGACCGTTAGTATGGAGGAGAGTCTGTGCGATAATGCCAAGAACTCAAGCCGCGCATTCCTTTTTGATATCTGGAGGCATTGGGTCATTAGAAGTCAGAATAGTACCGATGGGTATTGATATGCCAGAAGGGATTTCTCGTTTCGAGAATCGCCTAAATGAAGGAGAGCCCCTAAAACTGCTGACAGTGGGAAGACTAGTTCCACAGAAGGGAATTCGGGAGTTAATACTCGCACTCAAAATAATCCCAGAAGAACTGAGGCAGGCTCATCTAGCTATCGTGGGTGATGGTCCAATGAAACATGAACTAGTGGAGCTTGTCAGCAGACTTGGGCTAGAAAGGTATGTCGAATTCCTAGGACAGATGCCACGCGACTCGTTATTGAAGAAGTATAGCGAATTTGATGTCTACATACAGCCAAGTAGGGTGGAAGTTGTGGGACTTGCAGCTCTAGAAGCACTTGCGAACGGTCGTGCGCTCATAGTCAGTGATGTTGGGGGTCTAAAGGACATTGTTGATGATGATTTAAATGGAATCAAAATCCCTCCAAACAATCCGAAAGCAATTGCAGCTGCAATTACGAAGCTACTACGGAATCCCTCAAGAATTTCGGAGATGCAGAAGAGCTCATACAGAAAGGCAAGATTAACATACTCATGGGATATGATAGCAAGACAGTACGTAGATGTCTTTCGTACATGTATCCGATTCTGGCGAAGGAAATAACTAAACATAGGAAACGAAACCATACAGGGACTTGATGGTCAGGTTGGAAGAAAAGGGTGCATTAAGACTGAAGAGTAAAGGAACCTAGGAGAATACCTCAAGAATGAAAGTGCTTATGGTCTGCAATATGCCCCTTTCCAAAGGCGCGGGCGCGGAGGTCTTCTGTTATGACCTAGCAAATGAGCTCTCTACCAGGGGAATAGACATTGTGACCATCTGCGGTAGAAGCAATGCAAGTCCTGGAGAGTTTGAACTTCCAAGAACTGACAGAAAACTCTCCCGAAAGCTTCTCTTTGATTACTATAATCCTAGGGCGAAATCGAAGCTAGAAGAAATCCTCAGCAAGATCAATCCTGATGTTGTTCATTTTCACAATGTGTATGGCATCTCTTCAAGTCTCATTCGAATGTGTTCGGAGAAAGGAATCAAGACAGTTGTGACCATCCATGATAGGTGGCCACTTTCTTATCGACAATCAAGCTTTGAGAAACGGAATATGTTGAACGTTGTCCTTAGGCCATTCAGTTATCTTCATAGAAAGATTAGACTCCGACATCTGAGCGGAGCAAGGATTGTGGCAACAAGCCAGTTCATGGAGAAGATGTTGAAAGAAGCAGGATACAAAGATATCCGTTTGATACCTTTGGGAATTCACCTTCCAGAAAACACTGCAAAAGATAGCCGAAGAGCGATTTTTGTTGGAAGAATTGAGCGAGTTAAAGGAGCAGACATGTTACCAAAGCTGGCCGCGCTCCTGAAACCGCACAACATCGAAATACATGTTGCAGGAACAGGACCATATCTCAATAATCTGAGAGGGATCGATAACCTCATCCTTCATGGAATGCTCGAGCGAGATGATTTGCATAACTTCTATGGCTCAGGAGGTGTGCTTCTCTTCCTCTCCAGACTTCAAGAGAATTCTCCAGTTTCAATATTAGAAGCCATGTCATATGGAATCCCAGTTGTTGCCTTCCATAGAGGAGGAGTATCGGAGATGGTCCTCCATAATGAAACAGGGAAAATCACAGTTGAGGACGCCAAATGCATTGTACGCGACATACTTGATATTCTGGATGATGAACGCATCAAGACGCAGATGATGAATAATTGCAGAGAGCACTCGTCCCGTTATTCTTGGGACAAGACTACAAGAAGCTATATCTCGATGTATGAATCCACTTGAAAAGAACTCGAACAATGTAATAGAATGCTATGGGTGAGGCCAAATTGTCAAAGGTTCTTCGCGGAGGGATGTACTTCATCATTGTCCAAGGTGTTGGTCTCCTTGCAGGCATTATTACCAGCAGAGTTCTCGCCCTCTATCTATTGCCTGAAGGATATGGAGCATATGGACTGATTGTATCCTTCACAATAATTGTGAGTACAGTTCTTACAGCCGGAATACCTGTGGCAGCCTCAAGGTTCATTGCTGTTAATCCTGACAGAATACTATGGATCAGAGAAAGGATTTCGTCAATGCAAGGGCGATTTACAGTTGTTGTGTTGCTATCATATTTGATGGCATCACCCTTTGTTGCTGCTTGGCTTCTACCTAGTGATGAGGCTGGAGCAGTACTCATAGCAGCGGCGATGATCCCAGTTGAAGCGTTCAATATTCTCTATCTGAACCTACTGAACGGACTGAAGGAATACCACAAGCAAGGAAACGCAAGACTAGTCTATTTCTCTGCCAAGGCATTCTTCTCAGTGGCCCTTGTTCTTCTCGGGTATCGACTAGGTGGTGCAATCACTGGATTCGTTATGGGCTCTTTCTTCTCTCTTCTTGTAGAGCATTTCTATTGGAGAAGGTCCATTATTGGGCTTAATGAGCAGTCCTCTGAAGGCCTTGATGACTTTGGAAATAAGGTTCTTAGTTTCGCAGCCCCGCTGGTAGTGTATTCCACACTGAATATGGTTCTAATGAGTATAGACGTTTTCTTCGTCAAGGAGCTTCTTGATTTCTATTTCTCTGGGATATATTTTGCAGCCAAGAACATCGCTCAGCTTCCATGGCAAGTGCTCATCGCAGCGGCAGCGGCAGTCTTTCCTGCGATGTCTGAGATCCACGAAAAGAGAGAGTCTGGCGAGTTTCAGTTCTACTCCACACTGACGATGAGATACATCTTCTTGACAATCATGCCTAGCATTCTATTCATGACTGTCTTTGCAGACAATCTTATACTACTCATTTATGACACCGGCTATCTTTTGGGAGGGCCAACACTGAAATTGCTCTCAATTGCTTTCCTGTGTTCGGTAGCATCTTCGTTCACCATGACTCTTCTAATCTCCACTGGTAATACTCTCGATATAGTAGTGGTAGTTCTCAGCTCCATTGCGGTTCAGACTGTGGGTTGCGTACTCCTCATTCCAATTTACTCGATAGCAGGAGCTGGGTATTCGTGGATAATCTCAGCCCTTGTCACTTTTATCCTCTTGAGTGCCATATTAACTAGAAAGGAAGGGAAGATAATTCCGTGGATGCATTTGGCAAAATGCATCCTTTCCATTTCTATAGCATATCTTGCATACATGTTCACTACGGGTCTGAATATCTATCTCGCTTTTGGCGTAGCAATTGGGATGTATGGGCTTCTTGTCCTTTTGACTAGAGCTGCCTCGATTGAGGATGCGAAGTACCTCTTGCGGTCTATTGGAGGATAGGCAGGGAGGGATCTTGGTATGGTATGGCAAAGTTGATAGCCAATTGATTACGAACTAACATCGCTCAGAGAAATTTTTTGCACAATAGATGACATCCGAACTAGAAGAACCAAGAAAAATTCCTGACAATCAGAGATGAATAATAGGTAGGACTGAGATTTCGTATGAGTACTGAGCAAAGCACTCCATTACCCGAGCAAGGGAATAAACGGGGCTCGATACAGGAGAGACTAGGATTTGCTCATCAAAGGCTCAACAGTCTAAGCAGACGGCAGCGGACGCTCTTTGCTGTTTCAATGTACGCATTGGTAACAATTGGTTTCGTAGCAGTCAGTTTAGTTCCCTTAAACATATGGACCATGGTTCCCAGAGCTGTTCTTGGAGGGCTATCGCTCCTCGTATTTCCAGGAACGCTGCTAAGTTCACTGGTTGTGCCAGAGAGATTTCACAATCTTGGCACATCCATCATTGTGGGAATTATCATCTGCCTCATTACGATTCAAGCAGCACTTATCCTGACGATGCTATTCTCAGTGAGGGTTTTTCTTCTTACCATCCTATGTATTGTCAATTCAGTAGTCGTGCTGACATCAGTGGGAATTATGGCTCTAAGACACGCCTCCCTTCGATACCAAGGTTTTTGGTTAGGCGCTCTTGACAACCGCACAATTGCCTTCATGGGCTTGGCACTTGCTGTTCGAATCCTTTTGGGAATTCTTGCTAGTGATGTAATTGCTCCGGATGCGGCGCTCTACTCTGACTTTGCAAGGAATGTTGTGAAGGGGAAGTTTTGGTCGAATATCGACAATGACTATGCCGTCTTCAGTCTAGTGAACGGAGTAGAGTATGTCACGCATATAGGGTTTGCATACCTTGCAGCCATTTCGTTGCTGATGTTTGATGTGGCAACAGCAGGCCCAGTCCTGATTCTGATCATTATGGGAGTCATTATGATAGTGCCAGCGTATCATATTACGGAGAAGTATTTTGGTGTTGGAGCAGCAAAATGGATGGGGGCACTCTTGGCCATTAGTCCGCTTTTTGTCTTTCACTCCTCCACTG
>JBHLND010000117.1:0-7613 GCA_048937485.1 Promethearchaeota archaeon | reverse complement strand
TAATTGAGCACTGCAAGAAGAACGCCGATCGCTACGGAGGCAGTTTTGAAGAAACCGACAACATGGAAGAAGCATTTGAAGGAGCCCATGTAGTCTATCCAAAGAGCTGGACGGCGAGAGCTGCCTTGCCTGGCCCATGGGGTGGACCAGCTGAACCAGACAAGAAGATGGCTATAGAATACGCGCGCAAGAATAAGTCGTGGATCTGCGATCAGACGAAGATGGACTTGACATCAAAAGCAATCTATATGCACTGCCTTCCTGCAGACCGTGGAATGGAAGTCACTGACGAGGTTATTGATGGACCTCAGAGCATTGTCTTTGATGAGGCAGGTAACAGAATGCATGCGCAAAAGGCACTCATGGCCGCCATAATGTAAAACAAAGATTGGAGGGGAGGACTATTCAGTCAGCCCCTCATCGCTTCTTCTTCTCTTTTCTTTCGCTCCTTCTCGAGATCCTCGATTCGTTTTTCTTTTGCTTCTTCTGCCTTCTTGATGCGTTTTGCCACATCATCAAGTCGCTTCTGAGCAGAGGATAATTCCTTCTTCCTTCGCTTGTCTGCATTCTTGTATTCGTTCTCTGCTTCCTTGAATTCTTTCTTGGCTAGGTCCAATTGTCGTTCAAGACCTTGATAATGCGTCCGCTTGCTTTCAGCAACTGCACGGGTACGGTCGACTTCTTCATCAAGCCTGGCGCGTAGTTTGCCAAATTCTGTTTCAAGCTGCTGACGCTCAGCGTTGAATGCCACCATGTCAGACTCATACTGTCGAATCTTCTCGTCACGAGCTATCTCATCAGCTGCGGATACAACAGGCGGCGGAGCTACTGGAGCGACCTTGGCGGGCGGCACCTCAGGGGGAGGAGCTACTGGCGTTTCCACAAATTCCTCCTTAGCCTCTTCAACAGGCGTCTCAACCTCAGGTTCCAGCTCCGGCTCATCAAGGACCTCTGGCTCAGGCAAGTCCTCCTCAAAATCTTCCTCTACTGCATCTTCCTCTAGCGGAGATTCTCCTGCAGCAGTTTCTGCAGCTCGGACCCTTTCGAGAATGTCTGCTACAACTTGCTTGCCTTCGTCGTAGCTAAGAGTGGCTGGCTCTTCCAGTTCTTCTTCATCTGTTTCAGCAGGAATCTCTTCATCGACTTCCTCCTCAACTTCTTCATAGACATCGGACTCAATTTCCTCCTCGACGACAGTTTCGTATTCAGAAACGTCAGGAGTGGGTTCATCCTCTAGCTCCTCTATGCTCTCAACGCTGGCTTCAGGAACTTCGTCTTCTTGCGTGGGTTCCGGCTCTACCGGCTCATCCACCGCTGCCAGGGAAGTTCCGCACCGAGTGCAGTGCCTTCGCATTATGTCATTTGCCTTCCCACACTTTGAACAAATCTTCAAATTTGAACAACTCCTCGATAGTTCGATAATACCATTGCTAATGAAACATCCTTAGATATACATTTGGCGTATTCTATTGGATTTGAATTTCGTTTCAGAATACCACCGATGCCTTGCTATCCCACCTTGTGTACAATTTGCCATCTGGCTGAAGAATTAGGTAACGCGGCACCTTTTGCTCCTTTGAAACCATGCAATCATCATTCCAAACAACTCCAATTCCAACCGCATCATATTTCCACGTGCCAATTGGTAGCAGTTCGAGTCGCTTGAAGCTCTCTCGAGACTTGAACTCACGAACTAATTCGTCGTATTTTTGAGAGGCATAATCATCTGCGCCATGAATCTTCTTGAATGATACTTGATTGGGTTTCCAGACGGCCACCAACTGATTCAGGATCTGGTCCAATGAACAGTCATCAAACCAGTTTGTCATAGCAATTGAGAGTCTGAGAATGAATCCCTTGGAGCGAATCAGTTTCGAGAGTTTAATTGGATCATACTTGTACTTCTCAGGCACACACATTATCTCGACTATCTTATCCTTGTCAAGTGCAGGGACGGACAGAGAAATGACACGTACGCCAAGTTCAAAGAGTAGATTTAGCTTTTCTTCCGTTAAACCTACTCCACTCGTTTGCAACTCCACATGGGCAAGGGAAGGTGAAACCGTTCTAAGGGTGTTCAAGATATCCTGAATGTAGGCCATATTGAGAGTTGGTTCGCCATGACTCGTAATCATGACAGCCTCCACTCTGTCGGCTGCATATCTGATTCTTCTCTCCACCTCCCAATACCATCTCTCGTGGTTGCTATTCCACTCAGTTTTGAACTTGGATGAGTGTTGTTTGTAGACACAAAACCCACAATCATTCATGCATCCTGCAGGCACTGTGATTTGGAGCGACCCTATCATGTTACCAGCATCCTCAGGTATGAAAACGCAAGTAGTGCATTTAATGGTGTGAAAAGAGTCAAGACTTGCCAATGGATGTGGCCAGCGGCCAAACAGGCCACAGGGGTTGAGAGTCTGAGTTTTACATCATCGAGCACGATAGATTTCGTCAGGCGGGTCAATTTCAACTACCGAATGATTATCGCTACCCCAAGACTCAATCTTTCCAGCCCAGCTAGGCTGCAGTTCGGCTCTGTTGCGAAGATACACCTGTACCCAGTCATGAGGCTGAATCATCACATGCCAAGAGATCTCCATTTCCCATTCACTGGATTTGAACAAGTAATGACCTACAATCAAGATGCCTGCGCCATTATAGATTGGGGTCCATGGAGTAGTTGCTGTGATATCAAGCTCAGGAAAATTGGCGCTAAGGAAGTTGATGAACACATCGCGTTTCTCGAGAACTGCTGGCAGCTGCTCAAATGTCCAATTCAGAACGTTGAGAATTGCCGTATCATGTGAAACCAGTTCGCCGGAGGAAAGACTGACCTCAACTTCAATGCACGAATCGATGTGACTTGAGTTGGGATACAGAAACACCTCGAGCAATGGTGCCTCTGGCCAAAATGTATAGTTGGACTCTATGGAGGTGTTGGTCTGAATTGATACATCATAAGCTGTAGTCTGCACGTTGGTTTCAATCGCTACAATAAACCAGCCGACTTCTCCTGGAGCAGTGTTGATCTCGTTTGGAATGAATTCGATATCCAAGTTGGGCGAACCAATATTCATGTAGAATATTGCTGCCGCAACGGAACCTATTAGAATCACCAGCAAACCAATGCCTGCAATTGTGCGATTGGAGTAGTTCATTCTTCTTCACAACATTGAGCTGTGTTTTGTATTTAGAAAAAGCTTAGGAATCCAGTATAAATCAAAACAGGATAACCGGCATTGTCATATCAAATACTGGAGTAGCTTCTGTTCTTCCGCTCTTCTGCAATAAAAGGAATGAATGGGATTCCAGATTTGCAGCCTCTATGCTTTTGTAACGACAGTCAAGTTCTTGCATGAGTCCAATGGGCTCAAATCAATAGCATCCAGTGGATTTCCCTGTAGATATAGGATTTCCAATTCCGTGCAGCTTCTCAGCGGTGATACGTCAATAGCTGCGAGCTTGTTTTCGGATAGACTAAGGCTCTTTAGCTTTGTACAGGAGCCAAGTGGCGTTAAGTCCACTTTTTGAAGCTGATTGCCAGCCAATTCAAGATTCAAGAGACCTGAGCATGCCTCCAAGGGGCCAAGGTCAATCTCCTGCAGCTGATTGTTGCTCAACCATAGTGCTTCCAGATTTACACAGTTGCCAAGTGGAGCTAAATTGATACTCTCTAGCAGGTTCTTACGCAGAAGCAGTGAGTGCAATTGAATGCATGTGCCGATTGGAGCTAGATCTATGTGCTTCAATTGATTATCATGTAGGTCCATTTCGCTCAGGCTGGTGCATGTGCTCAATGGGGTCAGATCGACCTCTTGCAGCTTGTTTTGTCCAAGGTCAAGCATCCATAGGCTGGTACATGAAAACAGTGGAGCCAGGTCTATCTTCTTGAGCTTATTCTCAGCAATCCAAAGGGACTGCAAGTTGGTACAGGTTCGAAGGGGAGCCAAATCAACGTTATATAGAATGTTCTTGGAAAGGACGATTGTCTTTAGAGCACTGCTCTCACTCAAGGAATCGAGATTGATATCCAGGAGGCCTTGCTCCCACAAATCAATGACCTCACTAGCTCTATCAAACTCAAATACTCTTTCCTCGTTATCTGAGCCAGTTCCTATGAGTCTGATATTGTCCGCAGGCTCATCCAGCATCTTTAATCACACAGTGTTCAATAGTTGGCCGTTAAATACTCAGTGGATTAGCAGTTTCCTATAAGCATAAACTGCTAGTTGGTATCCGTTATTAGTTAACTTGGGCGGTATTAGCCTTCAGTAGGTCAAGAGATGAATAATCAAGTCTCTAGACATATCAAGAATTACTCTCCAGAGTACTTCGTGTGTGGCCTGCTGAGCCCAGAGCCCAATGCGTTAGAGAGCAATGTACGACTTCAGGAAATAGATAGATATGCAACTGCTCCTTTATTGATGATTGGGGCTAAGAGATGAGCATCGTAGTTGATATTGATGACACATTGATTGACACTAGGTATAGATTACAGGGTGTTTGGAAGGCTCTGCTGAATTTGGAGGTCTCAATGGATGATGTTGAAATGCTAGGCCACGGCGAAGTATTCATGAAATATGCCTCAGAAGAACATAAGGATCGGATGAATGATTTGCAGCAGCAATTTTGGGACTTCCTGCTATGCGAAGATGAGAGAGGATACGAGTTCGCCCAGCTTGATACACCAATTCAAGATGCAGCCGAGGTCCTTAGAAAGTGGAGTTCAGACTCGAAAATCGTGTACTTGACGGGCCGCCCTGAGAACACTAGAGAATTCACACTGGGACAACTCAATAAGTTTGATTTTCCAACTGAAAATACTGAGTTAGTGATGTATCAAACAAGCGATTTTAGTCGAGCGAGAGGATTAGGTACTGGTCCCACACTTGTTGAAGTAAGAACACAGCTCTTTGATAATATAGCCAAGAAACATCAGGTGACGAAAGCAGTGGATGATTATCCAGGATACTTCACAATATACCAAGAACAGGATGTTCCTGATAGAATTGGGATTTGCATTTCAAAGAAGTACACAGTTAAGCAATTCTTGGATAGGGGAGCAACAAGAGTTGTTCGGAGCTGGAGAGAGCTTTTGCTGTGAGCCTGCACCATAAAGATGCGTAGAAAATAGATTCGCTCTGGTAGGTGCCTCCTGATTGCAGTCTATGTTAAACGATTCAAAAGATACACCAAGCTCGACCACGCACCAATAGCATGGGTTATATTCTCTCATAAAGGCCCATTAGTAAGGATTCTGGAGCTTGCATGATAATGGCTCATGAACAAAGAGATGCTTCTACGAGCAATGGAAAAACCGATTTCAGCTCGTCTGTGAAGGGACTACTAGCCGTCATCTTTATCGGATGCGGTTTTTTTGCGTTCAATGTTGGCGGATACAACAGCTTCATTCCAGGCGAGCTAGTACTTCTGACCAGGAGCTTTGTTGTAGGCACTCTTCTCCTAACTACGCTAATCCTCTACAAAACGACTGGTAGAGCGAACGAGTTCTGGCCAATATCATTTGCATTCTTGCTATCTTCAATTGGGTTGCTATTGGCTTATTTCTTTGGAAGATGGCACACCCTCATCCCTGGGCTATCAACAAGCACTGTAGAGGGAACGGCCATAGCAAAACTTGCAGAAGTCCTTCCAATTGTGATGGTCATACTTGCTGGCGTGTGGCTGGTTGAAAGAAACTTCACTCCCGCATTCATAGCAGGAGGGAATCTTAGGAAATCGCTGGGATTAGGCATCATTATCGCTCCAATTGGATTGATACCCTTTCTGGCGCTTGGCGGCCTTGGTATCTCTGTTAGTCTGGAAGTCTTGATGTCATGGGCACCTTGGATGTGTCTCTTTGCATTCAGCAACGGATTCATGGAGGAACTGATGATCAGGGGCATATTCCTGAATAAGTATGATTTTCTCTTCGGAGAAAGAGGCTCATTGCTTCTTACCTCTGTGATTTTTGCACTGTTTCACCAAGCCCTGATACAGTATACAGATCCAGTGACATTCTCGACCTTCTTGGGCGTCACATTTCTATTTGGTCTGGCATGGGGATACACTATGCAGAAATCGGAAAGCATCTGGGGTGCAGTCCTTGCCCATGCAATCGCCGACATCCTGTTCCTTGTAACTGTCTTTGGCGTATAAGCAGGTGATGTATTGCTCACCCGCGGACGAATCCAGTCAAGAGGTGTACAAGTGAAACCAGCTGGCTGCCTTTTCAGAACCTTGATACTAGAATCAAATGTGCCAAGTGTTGTCTAGTTCTGTAAGGTTTGTCACAGTATCAGATATGGAACAATTGAGTATCCACTGAAGAGCACACCAGTCAAATTGAGAAACACATGAATGATTCCAAGAGGCCACATGCTACCTGTGCGTCTATAGAGGAAGATGTAGCCAATGGGCATAATGAATTGGATGATGAAGAAGAGCTGAGTGAAAAGGAAAACATAGCCACTCTCTAATAGAAACTTGGCCCAGAACAAAGCATGAATTAGACCGATTAAGGCAATGTAAAGAGCACCGCCCACAAGGACCATTATGGAGCGTCTGGGTCCCTCTTTGTAGTATTCTGCAAAGGAGTCGAATGTGTATAACCAGATCAACTGCTCAGAGAAGGCATTGATTGGGGCCCAAATTGCTAGAGTTAGAATCCATCCGACTGGATTGACGATGTCTATCCGAACTAGGGTGAACCAAGAAGTTATGACTAGTATTGTCTGAAGAAGAAGCAAAACTCCGAAAAGGGGAGTAAGGTAGCTTCGGAATTGCGTTCTAAGATTTCCCCACTCTAACCGGTAGTCCAGACTTCCTCGACGCCATCGGACAATCAGGACAGCAAATAGCCCGTAATAGATGGCCATGGGAATCAATGCACCAATGAAATCGAAGAGATAGCCGGCAACTATGGGCATCACAATTGCGGCAATAGTTGCCAACGCAAGATCCAACGACTTGGGATTGTAATTCATGTAGACGTAATCAGTAGTCATCCAAACCACTCTTGAGCGTTCTTCATTATTGTTAATATATAGAGGTTCCCATAGGTACGCAAGCTAGTGATTCTGTTTGTATCTGAAAACAAGTCGCAGTGCATAAATGACCAGTCCAAACATCATGCAATAAACACAGAACTGGTATATTGTAGCTGCCTCAATAAGTCCTAGAAGTGGATTTCCAAGCAGTGGGAAGAAGGGGTTCATCTCAGCATAGAGGAAGGAATCAAGTAGAACATGAGAGTATGTGCCAATTACGCTTGATATAAGCACAGTACTGAATGTGGGATCATGGGAGAGAGCAAATAGAGATAGCAGTTGCTGAAGCGGGGTTCTGATTACCCAGATGACGCACGCGGTCAATGCAGCCACAATTGCTGCTCCAAGGAATGTGTGCAGATTTCCATGAAGAGGACTTGGAAGTCCGAACATCAACACGACCAATGGTTCTAAGTCCAAAACCACACTGGAAATCATCAAGGCGGCAATATCTAGTACTGGAAAGACAACCACTCCTAGCAGAAAGGCTGGGCCGAAATGATATGGTGTGAAGGGCATGATTCTGTATAGGAGGAAAGCTCTGATAAGGGCGCTTCA
>JBHLND010000116.1:0-7616 GCA_048937485.1 Promethearchaeota archaeon | reverse complement strand
ATATTGACGTAGACTGCGAACATGCTAAGGTGCTGAGTCTTTCAGTGAAGTCAGCGAAATTCTCGGCCTTTTTCATCACTGATAGAAGCGTTTCATGTGTTTCTTTATCGACATACGGAAAACACATAGTAATGGTCCCAAGGGGTTCCACTTTCTATGACCTCAACTCCAGGAATCAGTCTGATTCTGCTATCATTCCATATTCATCCTTCGGTATTTTAATCCAGTGAATAGATTCTACGAGGCTTCATGTTTTCGCCGAAGAGCAACGCCGGCCAGGACAACGCCTGCTGCAAATGTACCTACTCCAACAGTAAGAATCAGGACAGGATCAGTGCCAGCGGCTGAAGTATACATCTCACTATCATACATGAACACCATCGTTTCAGGACAGAATATTGAAAATGGACCACCTGGCTTCGTGCTGAAGTTTGTCCATTCAGCCCTCAGTGCATGACTGTCATCTGCAACGAATATCGGTATGTATGGCATATTCTCTGTAGCAGCGACCTGAACCGCCCGAGCCGCGGAGGCAAATTCTGATGGCGTTGCAGAAATGAAATCCTCCAAGAAGGCATCGAATGTGCCATTAATCCATCCCCAAGGATTGAAATCCCAGTCGACATAGTGGTCTGAATGCATTCTCCAGAATGGAAATTCCGGCCAAGCAGGATAGCTCAATCCACCAGCAACCATCTCAAAACTTCGAGGCGATTGAAATACCGCTGGATACAACACTTCATCACTTTGTGCTAGCACGTCGATCTCGAATCCAATCTCCTCAAGCTGGAGCTTCAGGCCCATTCCAGTGTAGACCGAGGCGTCATCCCATGACAGAGCCAGCAATTCGAATGATAACTCAACGCCAGCTCCGTTATCCCTAATACCATTCATGTTGGTGTCCACCCATCCAGCATCATCAAGGATTTGATTGGAAATCGTGATGCTATGCTCTGGAAAATCTCCATCTGGATGATATACCATGGGATAGAATGCTTCAGGAATGATGCTCTTAGTTTCTTGTGCAAAACCAAGTCGTCCTATGTTGATCAATTCCTCTCGATTGATGGCATAGGCTATCGCTTTTCTAACTTCGAAGTCGTCAAGGCCGGATACATTTGTGTTCATGCCTAAGAAGTAATCCCATATTGAAACGACACCTGTTACAAGCTGCAGTTCAGGTGCATCTAGAACTGAGCTGATATATGAACCTGAAACCTCGTACCGCTCAGTATCAACATCGCCATTTATCATGGACAGAAGTCTCGTTTCCTGACTTTGAATTATATCAATGCGAACTCTCTCAATATTAGGCAACTGCCCAACATAAGGATTGTCAGGTCCCCACCAATCATCAAATCGCTCAAGTTCAGTGTACTCATCAGGAACTCGTTCGACATACCTGAACATCCCCGAACCAATGTGTGCTGTGACATTTGTGTGGTCATTCCAAATTGTACTGTTTGTAGGAATGCCCTCCCGAATGTGCTTCGGTAGAATAAAGGTGGAACCGAGATTGTAAACAGCAAAGCTATTCACTTGATCCAAGGTGAAGACGATATCGCGATCAAGAATCTCAATGTCGGTCACGTGTTGGAGAAAAGCCGACCCTCGAGTATATGATGCTGGCGAGTTTTTTATAAGCTCGAAAGTGAACTTTACATCTTCAGGAGTGACTGGTTGACCATCGTGCCAAAAGGCACCCTCTCGAAGGGTGAAATTTACTTGCAGTCCATCATCACTTATGCTATAGTCCTCTGCCAACCACGGAATGGTCGATAAGTTTTCATCATAGGAGAGGAGGGTGTCATAGACCAGCATATTATACCAAACTGTCAAATGAACAGGAAAAGACAATGGATCGAGTTCGTCCATTTCCTGAGGATAAGCCATGACGAATTCCATGACATCATCTTGTGCAGTTGCTGCAGGCGCATATGTTATGGCGGGAAAGAAAAGAAGCGTCACTAGCACAAGGATTCCATTCATCTGTTTCCTCATTACTCACTCCTCCTAGTACAGCATACTAGTGGTAGGCAAATAATTGAAACTTCATACTAATATTTATCACCCTCAGTCAGAATTTGACCAGCTAATGCGCCGTCCTCGAAGATCCCGCTATTCTTCATGCTGTCGCTGAAGAACGACATAGGTGACAAATATCCCCGCTGCAAAAGCTCCTGCACCCACAGCAAGGAATAGGATAATATTAGAACCGCTGCGCGATCCATACATCTCACTATCGTACATGAACACCATTGTTTCGGGACTGAAGAAGGTGAAAGGACCACCAGGCTTCGTGCTGAAGTTTGTCCACTCAGCCCTTAGCGCATGAGTATCGTCGCAAATGTACAACGGGATGTAAGGCATATTCTCCGTTGCAGCAATCTGAGCAGCTCGAGCGGCATCGGGCAAGTTGGCTTGAGTTGAGCTAACGAAATTCTCCAGCAGATTATCAAATGTAGAGTTAATCCACCCATATGGATTAGACCCCCAATTGAAATCATAATCGGAATGCATTCTCAATAGAATATGGTTTGGCTCAGGTAGGAGACCCAGACCCATTGCAAACATATCGTAGGTTCGAGGAATTTGGAATATGGCTTCATACATTGGACCATCACTGAGTGCTACAAGGTTGATCTCGAAGCCAATCTCCTCAAGCTGGAGCTTGATGCCCGATCCAGTGTAGACCGACGGATCATCCCATGATAGAGCTAAAAGCTCGTAGGACAATTCGACGCCAGCGCCATTGTCCCTAATACCATTCATATCAGTATCTGTCCAACCAGCATCATCAAGAATCATGTTTGCAATTGTGACATTTTGCTCTGGAAAATCTCCACTTGAATGATATAGTTCTGGATAGAATGCTTCTGGAATGACATTCATTACTGGCGTACCAAATCCAAGTCGTCCTATATTGACCAGCTGGTCGCGGTTGATAGCATAGGCAATCGCCCTTCTGACTTCGAAGTCATCCAGACCAGGTATTGTAGTATTCATGCCCAGTACAATTTCCCACCTGGATGGTACACCTGTCACTAACTGCAATTCCGGAGCATCCAGAACCGAACTGATGAAGGATCCAAAGACTTCGTATCGCTCAGTATCGACATCCCCGGCTCTCATAGCTAGGAGCCTTGCTTCAGGGCCAAGAATTACTTCAATCTTGATTCTCTCAATATTGGGCAGCTGTCCCACATAGGGATTATCAGGTCCCCACCAATTGTCAAATCTCTCAAGCTCCGTGTACTCGTCTGGAACACGCCCTACATACTTGAACATACCTGAACCAATATGAGATGTGGCGTCTGTGGGGTCATCCCAAGTGGAGCTATTAGCATCGATGCCCTCGCGAATGTGCTTTGGAAGGATATAGTGAGACCCAAGATTGTCTGCGGCAAAGCTGTTTACCTGATCTAGGGTGAATATGATATCACGACCAGCGATTTCAATATCCGTTACGTGTTGCATAAAGACCCATCCTAAGGGATAAGACGGTCCATCTCGCATCAGCTCGAATGTGAATTTCACATCTTCCGGAGTTACTGGTTGACCATCATGCCAATAGGCACCTTCTCTTAGTGTGAAGGTAACTTGCAGACCATCTTCGCTCACACCGTAATTCTCTGCTAGCCATGGAATGGCCGTAAGATTTTCGTCGTACGATAGAAGGGTATCGTAGACCAGCATGTTATACCACCAAGTCCTGGAGCTTTTTCCATACAACGGATTAAGCTCGCCCATATCTTGTGGGTAGGCAATGACGAACTCCATAACGTTATCTTGTGCAGCTGCACTAGGCGCACATATCGCCATAGGGAAAAGGAGAATTAAAGCAAGCACCAAAACCACATTTGGTTGATTCCTCATGACTCACTCCTCCTAGCAAAGCGTGCGCATTTCTCACTATCAAGTGGCACTTGTATTAATGTTAAAGATATTCGAACCATTATATAAAATCTGCAGTAAGTGGTTCCCTTTAAGGCATGCAAGCGTTTCTACACACCCAAAACGATATTGCTGCCGGTTTCTACATGCAAGGTTCGGGCAATGTGAGGGCATTTAGCTCTTAGAATGTAGAACGTTGAGGTCTCGTATTGCCGTTGAATCTCAGGAAATGTTTCAAGATTAGCTTGTCCTTTGGACAGTATCAAATCACTGGAATCAACTAAGTCCAGAAAGCTTTCACTCACCTCATCAATTGGTGTTCCAATGGCTCTTGCACCTGTCGTTACAACTGACGCGATTTTGTCTATTTCAGTTCCTTCAATCTCAGCAGGCGTAGCATCATTGACTATTGGGCCAGCTTTGACGCAATACTTGATCTGCCATCCTTTATCCTTGAATAGCTGTAGTAACGGAATATCGAAATGAGACTCTCCAGCATTGTCCGCTAAAACAAGGACATTTCCTTGCTTCTGAGTCATTGTTTTCCAAAGCGGGATGGAATCATCAACTGCAAAACCTGCGCTATAAATTTCGATGAATAGTCGCTCTAAGGATTGCAGGTCGGGAGAATGACCTGCAGAATGGAAATCAATTAGATTGCCTGTTATGGAAGCGGCTAGTGCGCCTCTCAATCCTTGATAGCTACTGCACCCAAGGAGCTTCTCCTGGATCAATAACATGACCTCTCGAGAACGTTTGATGCTCTCCTGCTTCAATTCATAGTATGGATCGTCAACGCCTTTCAATGACCTGAAAGCTCTATTCAAGTGATTCACGATAACAGCCGGGGTTAGTTGCTCTCTGAAACTCCTACTCAATATCGCAAAGGCTTCTGAGAAGAGATCAAGCTGAAGTTTGGAATCCGTTTCGAGTATAGCAATTAAGGAACCAATCCCCCGAACCAAGCATATTGCGCACTCAGAACTCAATTCAACATTGAAGGTCCCTCTTCTCGCTTTCCCCAACGGGTGCATTTCCGTCATTCATCAACCCCCAGTTTTGAAACATGCCCTGATGAAATGCTAGATATTGTGTTTGCCAAGCTTCTTCTTTGGTACAGGAAGCAATGCCTGGTCCTTGAGCCAATTTTGATGGATGCCAATGCTATTGCCTAGAGTATCGCAAGGGAAATCAATGCACTCTGTACAGAATTCATGTTCCTTCTTCCCGCGGCAGCATGCATTGATTTCACAGTCGGGTCTACTGTCGGTTCCACAGCCCTTGCATTCCGCGTTCATGTAGTATCTGCATGAACCGCAGTAGAGTAAACAAGGGGTTGCCAATCCATCCATTTCCAACATCCTAATCATCCTTGAAACGACAACCGATCTAAAGGAGTCGAAAGTAGATCCTCCTCTCCATGCGCCATCGATCCATATCTATCTCGAGCTCCTCAATCCTTTTCCTGTCAGCATAGTACAGGGGCTGCCGCATATCCACCAAATTATACTGCTTCTTACAGAGACTGTATTTCTGGAGATGCTTCAGAGCGTACGAGATTGTGCGTGGCGCAAGATTTGACCTCTGATGCATATCACTCGGAGTGAGTGGGCCTTCTTTGAGAAGCTTGTCAAGAAGAATCATAGAGCTTCTTGGGATACTCCCTATCTTCATCGTGAATCCCCACTTTTTACACTTTAACTGTGTAACATATTCGCTAATAAGTACTTCGAATGTTACACAAGGCCAGTGTAAATAATCTTATAAGCCGGAGTAGCAAGTAAGGTGTTATGTCCAGGGATAGGGATGAGCTCATTGAAATTCTTTCAAATGAGTTGGGACTAACACCATATGAGGCGAAGGCATATGTTGCGGTGCTTTTCGACGGCCCTCTTTCACCCAAAGGTGTGAATCAGAAGTCAGGAATTCCCAGACCAAGAACCTACGATGTGTTAACTAGTCTTGTTGGAAAAGGACTCCTAATGGAACAGCCAGGAAAGCCTTCCAAGTATTTGGCGGTGGATCCCGGTATCGGACTGAAGAAGCTCATGGAAGAAGAGGAGCACAAAGTTGTACGTCAAGTTCGCCAGAGATGGGAGGCTGTTGAGTCCCTTGTTTCTTCTTTGTCAGGCCCATATTCCACCGCGAAACAGGCTATTGCGCTCGAAGATGCAATCTGGGTGACACGTAAGGACAGTGCTATGGTTGCCAAGTACACGGAGGCGATTAGAAATGTCGAAAAGGAGTTTGCAATTGTAACAGCCCTTTCAACCCCTCCAAGCAATGAGATCCTGGCTGCCGTAAAATACACCTTGAAACGTAAAAGGAAATCCAGAGTAATTCGGCCAATCAAGGCATCATGGTCAAAAGAGGACCTTAAGCAGTATCAAGAACTGATCAAGCTCGGCGATGACATTCGGCATCTTGAGTATGACGGACTCACATTTGCAGTATTTGACAGAAAAGAGATCATTTTATGGTTGCCACCTCATCCTTCAACACTTACAGTATGGATTAGACTGCCAGAGCTCGCAGAGGTCTTGATGGAGCGTTTTGAGCTGCTGTGGAAGGAAAGCAGTCCTGCACTCCCAGTAATTGAGAAGCTATTGAAGGAAGCCAAATAGCTACCATCCCTCGGAGCTACCAATCCAACCAAAGAGCATTGCCCAGACTAACTGTATTCCGATTAGAATATTCACAAGCGCAATTGACTTGCCTAGCTCAACGTCGTGTAATTTCCAGAAACCTACAACGTAGAGGTACCCAGTCCAAAGTCCAGAAAGAAGGCCAAAATAGGGCACCCAGCCAAGTAGAAGAACTGGAGCCGCGGCATATACCGCGACCTTGAAGGAATCCTCTAGACTTCCTCGGCCACCAAGGATTTTGGCAAATAAGTGGAACAGCCCACCGAGCACAGGGAACTTGAGTACATTTCCAAAGTATGTTAAGATTGCAACCCAGAAATAGCGTGAGATTCCTGTGGAAGCCTCAAGAAATGGCGCCTGTACATATGCACCCATCTGCGCATTGGTGCCTGCATGGATAATGTCACAGGGTATATGGAACCAGTTCACAATCGGTGTCAGCACTGCCAGTACAAGGCTAATAGTCAAAAAGAATCGGAGAATTCGCCAGTAGCCAGATTGTGCTTTCTCCTCCTCAAACACTCGGTCTGGATGTTTCACCACTTCAATTGCTTTTCGAAGGTCGTTCGAGATTTCCATACCTTCACCTGCCATTCTTCACTTCCTGAGTTTGAACAGCAATGCGTGAATATTGGGATAGTATGCCATTCCGTGTTCCTGAATTCGATGTCCGAATTGGCTCAATAGCTCATCAAAGCCAATGGTTTTGACATCATACTCTTTGAATAATTGTGGAGCATGCTCACACGCAAACTGCAATTCCTCCGTGGCCTGATCAAAGGTCATCTTCTTGCGGATTTCGTAAACAGCTTCATTCACGAGAAGCAATCCGTGCTTTGAGAATGCGTTGACATAGAACTCCTTTTCCATGAATATTGCATTAAGGCCAATATTTGCCCACACTTCCTCCGCGACTCGCTCCTCGGGAGAATTCCCGTACTCCACAATTGCAATCTCAACAAGGCCATTGGGTTTTAGAACGCGAGAAACCTCAGATACTGTTGAGAGAAGTCCAGCTTGGCCTTGTGTCATCATAACATCTTCCAATCCTAGAAAATTGATTATTACGTCAAAATA
>JBHLND010000115.1:0-7631 GCA_048937485.1 Promethearchaeota archaeon | reverse complement strand
GTTGCGCTTGTTGCAATCGGTTTCCCGGATGAGGCTCCGGCACAAAGACCCAGATTGGCACTAGAGGAGATAGCCTATTCAGAGAAATTCGGGAATCCTTTTCCGAATAATTCAGATGGAGGATAACTTGTGCAAGAGGCAAGAGTCGTTAAGAATTCAAAACTGGAATTTAAGGGAAATCTACTAAATCCGTTGCCAGTTGCTCTTGTTGGAGCACTAGTAGATGGCAGACCTAATTATCTAGTGATTGGGTACATTTCCCCCTTTAACTTCGGGAAGCACATTTTCTTCAGTCTATACAAGAAGCGCTTTACACGAAAAGGCATCCATCAGAATCAAACCTTCAGCGTCAACATCCCATCGAGGAAAATTCTCAAGGAAACCAAGATATGCGGGAGCAAGTCAGGAAGAGACTTTGATAAATCCGGTATCTTTGACTCCTTCTACGGATTATTGGAAACTGCGCCTATGATTCGACAGTGTCCAATAACAATGGAGTGCAGGGTGACAGAAATCCTTGATTATGATCCAAATGAAGGAATCATTGGCGAGGTCGTCAGCTCGTATGTCAATTCAGAATGTCTTGCTGAAGGCAAGCTTGACTTAAGAAAAGTTGACGCGTTTGTTTGGGCAACTGGCGGAGATGGCCACTATTATGAAATTGGTGAGCGATTAGACTAACATTCAGTGATTCTTCGAATTATCCATCTCGTCTGAGAAATCAAATTCCTCGTGAATCTCCTCTGGAGAAGGTTGCCAGGTTCGCTTCATTTCTGACTGTGTTTCAAGACGGTCGTAGTAACCAACTGTGGCATAGACACTCCAAACACCAAAGAAGAAGCCAATGACAGCTCCAGCAAGACCACCCCACATACCACCCTGAGGCCCCCACCAAGAGGTGCCCAAGAAATGGCCAATATAGAGCAATATGATAATGGAACATGGGAGCTCTGAGGCCACTGCAATCCAACGACCCATTCCTGCAAACCCTGTTTCTTTCTGGCTCTTGGCTTCATTCATAGCCAGATTCAAGCTCGTATTGCGGATATTCGTTTTGGTCCCCGGCAAATTGTGCAGCTGAGCCAATCCTTTTGTGGCAGATGTGTCAGATTGATTTGAGGCTACTTAGTTGAAGGTGGGTCTAACATACGGTGATGATGTAATAGAACTGGAAATTCCAGAAGAGAATCTCGCCGGCAAGGTAGAGCCCCAGAAAGTTGCTTCAAAGGGAGATATTGAGGCGGAGCTTGTACGCGTGCTGGCGAATCCGCATGGCCCTCAACTAGAAGAGATTGTAAAGAGCAAGAGTGTCTGTGTGCTCATAGAGGATCATACCAGAGATGAACCCCATTGGGAATTGGTCAATGCAATCACGCCCCTACTGGTTCATGCAAATGCAGTTCAGTTTATCATTACTACTGGTTCGCATGAGGTGGACCATCCGGCTAACTTGAAGATTGTGGACCTAATTCAACGATCTGCACGTGATGCAGACTTGAGCAATTTCCATGTGACCATTCATGATTGCCAAAGCACGAATGTGCGGAATCTTGGGAGGACAAGTCGTGGGACTCCACTTATTGTGAACTCAAATGCAGTTGGGCACGATGTCTATGTAGTTGCCTCAGACATGAAAGCACATTATTTCGCGGGTTATTCCAATGCTTTGAAGAATTTTCTGCCGGGAATTTGCGCGTTTGAATCGATAGAAGCCAATCACTCGATGGCTTTGGACCCCAAATCGACCTTTGGACGGCACCCATATCATCCTGACCCAACACGTAGAGATAATCCGCTAGCAGATGACATGAGAGAAGCTGCAGGGATCATCACGGCTGGTGCACAATTGTTCACACTCTCTGTTATCACAAGCAGCGGTAGGCTTGTCTGGGCTGATGCTGGCCGTCTTGAACCCGTCATTGCAGGCGGAATTCAGGTGCTTGACAGGACCGCCAGTTTTGCTGTTGAGCAAAAATCAAAGATAATTGTATCTCCTGGAGGGTATCCACAAGACAAGAGCTTGTACCATGCTCAGAGAGGACTCGAGCTAACGAAGAATGCTGTTTCTGATGGCGGAGAGATACTGTTCTTTGCAGAATGTAGAGACGGGGTTGCACCCCCCGAGGCAATTGAGAACTTCTACAACAGACTTGTGGCGCCTCTTGATGAGGTGATTGAATCAATTAGTGGGAAATACCATCTCTACGAACATAAGGCCTACAAATTTGCTGAGCTGCTCAAACGTGTATCTTCAGTAAAGATGGTAACAGAGCTGAACAAGGAAACGGTGGAGTCAGCCCATCTTGAGAAGGTGGAGAATCCTCAATCAGTCATTGATGAGTGGATCAAGTCCGATCCAAAGGTGCAAATCCTGGTTCTTGATAAAGGAAACAAGCTTGCAATCTATGGCAAACAGTGACTAAGGAATTCAAAGCGTACTGGTCCATCTGATTGAGGAAATTGAGTCATAAAGCCGTCTGAACCTTTCATAGCCCTCATCATAGACTGCTCTGTTTTCTGATTGCGGATTCAGCGGATTCAAACGTTTTACCATTGAATCAGCTGCCTCAACCAGAGAATCGTAGATGCCGACACCCTTTGATGCTAGCATAGCAGCTCCAAGAGCTGTAGCCTCCTCCATCTCAGTTCTAATCACGGGGATGTTTACAATATCAGCCTGAATCTGCATCCACACTTCACTCCTCGCAGCACCTCCTGTCACACGCATCTCCGAGGCAGGGATTCCTAGCTCAATCATTACTTCCAGATTCGTTCTAATATCGTAAGAAACGCCCTCCATGATTGCCCGAATTAGATGGTGCCGAGTATGACCAAGCGCCAGACCAGCAAAGACAGCCCGTGCATGTGGATTCCAATGAGGGGCGCCTGCACCAACAAAATGGGGGATATGGGTTACGCCCTCTGAGCCAGGAGGGATCTCTTTGGCACATTCAGTAAGGACCTCGTAGGGGTCAACCCCCTTTTCGTCTGCTACAGCTTGCTCCGGACTTCCCAACTGGTCTCGGAACCAGCGTAAGGCTGATCCTGTTGTGAACATGCTTGCTTCAACAACAAAGGAGTTGGGAACTACATGTCTGCTGCATAGAACACGTCGATCAGGATCAAGACGCTTCTCATGACTAAATGCAAGCATGAATGTTCCAGTTCCAGTGGTTGACTTGAAGGCTCCTGGACGAACAACGCCAACTCCCAGTGCCGCACATTGCTGGTCACCGCCGCCAGCCACAACAGGAGTTCCTTCCAGAAGCCCACAGGCTTCAGAAGCCCCTCCAGAAACCTCACCAATGATTTCGCCAGACTGGACCGGACTGGGAAGCTTCTCAACTGGAATGTCAAGAGCGTCCAACATCTTGTCAGACCAACTTGCCGCTTCGATGTCAAACAGTAACGTTCTGCTAGCATTGGAATAGTCTGTTACAGCCAGGCCAGTGAGCTTGAATGCAATGAAATCATGGACTAGCAGGAATTTGTATGCTGAATCAAAGTTCTTCCTATCGTTTTCCCTTATCCAGAGAATCTTTGGTGCAGTGAAATAGGGATCCACAGTGAGTCCAGTTATTGAATAGATTTCATTGACGGGCACCTGCTGTCGAATCCATTCGCATTGAGGAACAGTTCTTCGATCTTGCCAGACAATTGCCTTGCGCAGAGGACTCCCAGAATCTCCTATTGGAACAACTGTTTCACGTTGGTTTGTGATGCTTATGCCTAACACATGCTTTGCGTCCACATTGCCCGATTTCAAGCACGTCAAGATTGTGTTGCACGCCGCAAACCACCAGTCATCGGCATTTTGCTCAACCCAGGAAGGCTGAGGAAACTGACTCTCAAATTCTTGATAGGCCTTCGCCATCACCTTGCCCTCTCTAGTGAAGAACATGGACCGTACACCAGTGGTTCCAGCATCTATGGCAAGTATAAGCTCACTCATTTTGGAGTCACAATTCTTGAGTGTAGTAATCCATGATAAGAAGCCTTCGAGAAAATGTGCAGACAACTGTTACGAGCGATAACTCCTCTCAGCCTCAATCACCTCACGTAGGTCCCTGCGGAAACCTGTTCCTACGAGATGAAGCTTGAGCTGTCTATTTCTCTGAATCTGACGTTCACGCCGAATAGCATCGCCTCTTGAATCACACTCTTCCAAGTAGACAAGAAACCTTGGTCTATGGGTGCGTAGATACGTGGCTCCGTTCTTGGCACCTGAAATATGCTCAGAAAAACGTCGATAGAGGTCGTTAGTCTGGCCTGTATAGTAAGTCCCATCCTCCGTTTCGATGATGTAGACGAAATACATTGCCATCTCAGCTAGTCATGAATGGCTACTAGCTTGATATAGGCCTTTGCAATACCGAACTATGAAAAGGTGATGGGCTTGTCGAATCAAGAAACCTCCTTGCTTAGTCAATTCATACCTATCGTTTTCTTCGGCATTCTCACGGTATTCTTTGCAGAGGTGTTCTCTGGTTCTGCGCCGTTCTGGTTTATGGATGCATGGGGTGTGTGGGTGGTGCTCCCGCTTTATTGGTCACATGCACTCGTTCTATTCACATTGGCATTGAGGTCTCGAAGAACCACTCTGACTCATTTGTATCTCTACGGAGTTCTCTTTGGACTCTATGAATCATGGGTGACAAAGGTAATCTGGGCAGGATACATGGGTCAGGAACCAGGATTGGGGACATTCCTAGGCTTTGCAGTAGGGGAATTCCTTGTTATAGCCCTCTTCTGGCATGCTATCTTTTCATTCATCATTCCAATTCTGATGTTCGAAATTGTTGTAGCGTCATCGAATAGAGAGAACATCATCCCAGGTCATCTCCGTTTCTTGAAAAAGACAAAGAAGAATCAGTTTGGATATCTACTTGCCATTCTTACAGGATCTCTATTCCTTGCTGCTGGCACTTCATTCGACCTCATCGCAACACTGTTTGCGGCAGTTGCTAATTGCATCCTGGTTATTCTATTCATGCATGCAAGTAGGTCATCTGCCGAGCATGGGCTTTCTGTCGAAACAATCAAATTGAAGGGAACCGGGTTGGGAGTGGCGATTCTTTACATTCTTGGCCTTTACCTTGTCATGTTCTTTATACTTCTCCCGGAACGCATACCGGCTATTGAAACCATAATTCTCACTTTGGCCTTCTATGCTTTGGTGTTCCTATTAATTCAAGCTAAACCACCTGAACCAGAAAATGACCTGTCTAAGATTGACAAGGAGCCACTGCTGGGTATAGCTGACATTCAGCAGTACCTTCTTCTATTTGTGGTTCTTGGCGCGTTCTGGTGCCTTTTCATTGGTCTCTCAGACATAATGGGCACGCTTCTCTACCTTGGAATGATTGTGATCGGGCCGGGTCTATTCATGTTTAGTGCAGCAATGATAGCTGCAAGTCGTTTAAGAAGAAGAAAGGAGCAAGCTTCGTGAGTTTCGACTTGCCCTTGAAGGGGCTACGCACAGAAACACGAGCTTGCATGGAATCCGAATCTCATGTCACAGTGAGAATCAGAGTTATCTGGTCCGCAATCCCTTCCTCGGTTCTCAAGACTAGCTGGATGATGTACTGAGCCATAACTATGCCTGTGGGGAGGTGTGCCGTCACTAGTGGACTTGTTCCATAAGAATCGCCAGGACCAACAGTGCCAATGTCCAAAGTGAAAGTCGAATTTGATGGAGTAACCACAGGAACAATATCAGCACCATGCCACTGGACTGAGAAGTTGCCAGTTGCAATGACGAAGTCCAGATAGAGGTCATGGCTAACATTGTCGTTGTTACGGAATAGCATCACCAAATCAGCAAACTCTCCAGAATCGATGGTGATTGGCGTGAACACTGCGCTCTCGATACCAACCTCTCCGCTCTCAATCACAGTTTGATTGAGAAGTCCAAACATCTTGTAGTACGCTTCAACAACGTTCTTTCCGAGCTGAACCCGTTCACCAGTCTTAGCGTCCACAAGACCAACTCCACCCAGCTTTTCAATTACGATATTGGCGGAGGTTTCCACTTCAAGGAATACTGGAATCACAAAGAAGAGGTCACCACCAAGATGATACAGCAGCCTGTTCCCATATCTATGAGCACCCCAAAGCTGGAGCTGCGTACGTACCTGATCGCTGGTTTCAAAAGCCTGCTGTGCAGCATTTGGGCCAAGAAGTGTAGAGAATCCTTGCTCGCCAGCTTTGTAGAATACTAGCTTCCCAAATTCCTTGTCACCACAACCCATGACATAGATACCTGCAAGGTTTCGCCCAGCAGATTCACGGAATTCACTGTTGTGCATGGCAACAAATCTTTCCTCACCGCCAATTCTCATGATGATATATCGAGTGTCGGAACCCTCAGGCATCTGATGGAAGTCAAGGCCGCTCCTCCAAAGAAGACCTTCGCTTACATGGTAAATATATGCGACTTCCAACTGTCGCTCATAGAGGTCCTCAGGCCACTTCATCTGAGATTGCAGCCAGGCTGGCGAATCCTGCCATGGATAATAATTCATGTATGTAGAGTCCAGGAAGAAGGACTCGTCAGCTGAGGGGGATCTGAAGAACTCCATGTCTCCGGTTTCAATATCTACAAGGACCGCCCCAATGAAACGCAGATAGTCCTCATGTGCATAGCTGGTAGCAAGACGATAGTCTATGAAGACAGACACAGCATAGAACAGGTTACCATTAGGGTCAACAACAATGTATGGATCATAATCAGCTTTCAGACCTTGGAGCAGAATGGAATTCACACGGGAAACTACATCACGTTCGAGAAGCATATCCATGTCTCGACCAAGGAATGACCACGCCTCTGGACCCATTGTAAGGATGTAGAAGAAGGATTCGAAGCCACGAAGAGTGTAGTCGGGGTCTCCCTGGTATGCTGTGTTGCCCACTTCGTTGAAGCCAGGTACATTGACAAATGCAACATCTGAGAACCCGTAACCTTCACCATAGTATGTGTTAATGTCAGCTGTTCGGTTTAAGAGGACTACAAGATTGTCATTCTCGATGAGATCACCACTATAAGCATCAAGAACAACCATTCCCTCTGTATGAGTATAGATTAGATGTTGACTGATGAAGTCGCTTGTCACTCGCTCGACATCGAACGTCAAGGGAGCAATCCAGTATTCATGCCCCTTGAGGTAGACAATATCCGAATCCGCGAGTTGCATCCAATTCGTACCTATCTGGTTCTTCATCCGTAAGTAGCTCGCTGTTTGGTCCCACTGCCGCACAGTAGTGAGAGATTCAACCTCGCCTTCGGGTGTGGCATTGACTGTAAGATCATCTAGATCAAGAATTTCCATATCCTCCAAGCCAGCAGCCCAGTTTGTAATCTCAATCTCTTTCGTGGTTTCGTAGTTAAACTTCCAATCCAGGTATTTGTCACCCTCCATTTGAATGCCGTAGTAGAATGCTTGGATGGCAGGAAGCGTTACAACAACAACTACAAGCAGAACGGCTGCAAATCCAAATTTCCTTGGAGAACCAATTATTGGGATCATTCTCTCCAGCTTGAGTCGTCTAAGCTCGTTGCTAATGTGACTCCTATCCTCCATTAACAGCTGAACCTTTTCACGGTAGTCCTGCGCATTTATCGCTCCGGTCTC
>JBHLND010000114.1:0-7662 GCA_048937485.1 Promethearchaeota archaeon | reverse complement strand
TTAGGGCAGTCACACTGAGTGGCTATTCCATTGATCAACTGAGTGAGGTACCATTCAGCGAACTAGAATGCATAATGAAGAAACTGGAGATTCCCAAAGCACTTGTAGATTTGGCGGGTCCTGCTCACGACGCAATCCTTAGGCGTCTTGCATTCTTGAAGAAAGTTGGTCTGGGATATCTACACCTCAATAGAATTGCTGGGACCTTGAGTGCTGGAGAAGCCCAAAGAGCTAAACTTGCAGGTCTCCTGGGCAGCGGCCTTACTTCGCTAACGGTTCTATTGGATGAGCCGACGCGAGGTATGCACCCTTCAGAAGTGGAGGCCTTGGTGGATGCTCTCATGGATTTGAAGAATGAGGGCAACTCAATTGTGATAGTGGAACATGATCCTGAAGTGATTAAAGCAGCAGAACATATCATCGACATGGGTCCGAAAGCCGGTTCTGGAGGTGGACGGGTCGTAGCTGAAGGAACTTTGAAGGAGATATCCAAGAAGAATACGGTAACCTCGAAATGGCTGAGCGGGAGAAGAGCAATCAGAATCCCTGAGAATAGAAGAGAACCTCAAGAATGGTTGGAGATCAGAGGGGCCAAAGAGAATAATCTTACAGGCGAATTAGTGAGGATACCATTGGGGGTAGTGGTAGGGATTTGTGGTCCATCAGGCTCTGGGAAGAGCACACTTCTTGTAGATACAATTGGCCGTGCATTATCACCTAGGAAGATCACTACCAGTGTAGCATACGAACCTATTGCACCGGGAGAGCACAAGAGCATCGTGGGGGCACCTCAGAAGACCATAGTACTTGATCAATCAAGAAGAGGAATTAATAATCCAGGCCAATTCCTTGATGTTTTCACGCACTTGACGAGAATCTATTCAGAGAGCGAGGATGCGTCTGCTCTGGGAATGACAAGCGCGGAACTCTCGTCTTCGTGCTCATCGTGTGAGGGGAGAGGGCTCATTAGAACAGAGATGGGATTTCTGCCCACCGTATTCTCTAGCTGTGATACCTGCAATGGAACAGGTCTTCGTCCGGAAGCGTGGGAGGTTCATGTGAACGGCATCCCGTACCCAAAACTCGGAGAATTGACGATTGACGAAGCCTATGACCTATTTGGTGACGACGAAGGACTGAGGCGCATTCTCTCAATAGCTCAAAGTGTTGGATTAGGATACCTTGTACTCCATCAACCTAGTCATACCATCTCAGCAGGCGAAATCCAAAGGCTCAGAATAGCTAAGGAACTCAGTCGAAAGGCCGCAGGGCCTACGTTGTATGTCTGGGATGAACCTAGTCTTGGTCAGCACATGGAAGATGTGGCCCGTCTGGTGGATGTCTTGCGCGGGATTACCGAGAAGGGTCACAGTGTAGTCATTATCGAGCACCATCCACACATCCTTGCCGCCTGTGATTGGCTAATTGAACTGGGCCCTGGAGGAGGGCCGGAAGGAGGGAGAATTGTGGCTGAGGGAACCCCAGAAACCATCGCTGCGGGGAGCTCCAGAACTGCCGCATATATTAGGGATACGCTGGAGGGACGGCTGTGACCTGGATTCCGCTACTTCTTGCAGATGCTTCGCCCAATCTTAGGTACCTTGTTCTACGAGACCTGCTTGGTCGTCCGGAAGAAGACTCCGAAGTTCAGGAGCTACTCGAATTACGTGAGAAGGATCCCCTGATCTCTTCGCTTCTCAAACTTCAAAATCCTGATGGATCTTGGAAAGAGAAAGACATCTTGGGAAATGCGCCAGGAGGAAGTATCCAAGTCACCGCGCAGGTGTTGACAAGACTTGGCTATATCGGGATGAATCCAGAGCATCCAACTGTAAGAAAGGGTATCGAGTACCTCTTTTCCAAGCAAAAGAAGGATGGCTCATGGCCAATTCCCGGATTGCCAAAGCAGGAAGTATCTCTAGATAGAGGATACACCATGATGCCGCTTCAGAATGCCCTCCCGTTGATCGGAATAGCAGCTGCAGGCCATGCTACTGATCCCAGGGCTGAGAAAGGATATGACTGGTTGCTTGAGAATAGACTGGATGACGGAGCTTGGCCAACGGGTCTAGCAGGAGAAGTTAGAGGGTACGTCGGAGGCTACAGAAGGCTCCCCCATTCTAGATGGGGATGCCGGTCCAACACGACAGCTGCTGTTATGAGTTTCGCATTCCACCCTGAGCGAAGAAAGAACAAACCTGCAAGAAGAGGATTGGACCATCTTCTATCAAGGGAAACGAAAGATCCAAAGAATATTGGTTACAATGTTGCTAGGACGGTTGGATACGAAGCTCAGAGTGGATGGATTACATACTTTGCGCGGTTTGACCTTGCCCTTATCCTTGACTTGTGTTGGCGTATTGGTGCTACAACCAATGATGAGAGAGTAAATGAGATTGTTGATTACGTGAAGTCTATAGGCGGGAAATTCGGCATGTGGGATTATGCTTCGAATCCACTAGCCGCTAGATGGATTACATTCGATCTACTCAGATCTCTTTCAAAGATTGATACATCCACAGATTGGTACAGCATGGAACCCAGTACGCCGTTCAAAGCCTATGTTGGTCAGCCAAGGAGACATTGAATTCCGCACGTTGCGGAATAAAGCAGTAATCGTTCATCACAAACGTACTAATAAGAAAGAATTGAATCATAACTCCTGCACGCGGCATGCAACCTACTACAGCTGGGCAGGACTGAAAATGCAGAGTAGCAGCAATCAGACTTTGGTTAAAGGTGCCATGGGCCTATCTCTAGGGGTGATAGCCGCGGTGGTGCTGTATGCCTGGTCTGTCGCTGCGTGGAATGCCACATCAACAGCAGTAGCATTGAATGCCCTACTAGGATTTCTATCGACGACCGCATCCGCTTTAATGTACTCTCATTTTAGAGATAGTAAGCTCCTTTCGCATGCCATAATCCTAGCGGGACTGCTTGCTTTCTCAGTAATTCAGATAGGTGGCGCGATAACCCTCTTGTTTGATGCAACTCTGGTTTTGATTAGAACTCCTAGTCGTACTGTTTCTGACATCATTGAAATCGCTCTACTGGGGATTGCTTTGTTTGGGTCAATTTATGCAAAGGAACACAACTTGGAACGAAGAGTGCCTATTGGATTTGCGTGGATTCTCACATTCGTTTTCTTGGCAATCTATGGTTTTCTCTTCATTCAATTCCTAATCAACCTGCCAGAGTCTGCTCTCATCGTGCTGGGATATGCAATTGGTATCCTATCTGAAGCAATCTTCATTATCGTCCTTCTGCAGTCTCCAAGAATACCAATAGACTTCGGAGAAACCGAGAGAAGCCTCCTCTATGCCAGTTTCGGGCTGTTATTTCTCTCAGTAATCCCCTTGATGCTTTCTTTATCTTTTCTGATACAGTTGTGGGCAGTTTCTCTTACGCTACTAGGTTTTGGCTTTCTGCCACTTATGCTGGCGCTATCAATTCCCCAACAGAGGAGTATTGGAATGACCGAAAGACAGGCCATGATGTTCCCAATTGGACTAAGCCTGCTGGCAATCATTCCATTTCTCGTCGCCATACTTGTACAAATGCTGTTTCCAGTATTCAGGTTGGAAGATATCCCGGCGTATTTGCTATCACATTTGGGAGTCGCAGCAATATCAGGAGTCATGGCATTTCTGATATTTGCTTATTCAAGAAGGGACCCTATGGGCATTCACTATTCTCTTATCCTAGTGTTTTTGTTTTGGTCAATTGCAGAAATCTTCATTGTCTTTTTCTCAGATGCAGAAGCCTTGCTTGCTCACGGAGAGTCAGTTGTTCCATACATCATTGGCAGCATGGTTTACGTTATTGCCCTCCTGCGAAGCCAACGTTGGATATCGGACCTGCCCGAAAAGTGGACCTCAGGAAACAGAGCGTTCTATCTTGCGTCTCGTCTTGCGGTTGTGATATCAATCCTCTTCATCGGTATTTGGCTGGAACAGGTCCTAACTGCGAGTTACCCTGCTTTGCAAGGCAATCCATTGGGCAAGTCTGTGCTGCTCAGTATCAATCTCTTCGCGATGTTTGTTGTGGCATATCTTACATTCAGACTTGCCATGAAACAAGGCAGTTGGACAACAATTGAGGTCTATTCAGTTGGATTTCTTTCCCTCTGGGTCGCAGCTCACATTTTGAAGGGAATATACTCGGATTGGCAAGCAGGCTGGTGGGCAGGAGAGTTCATTCTACTTGTCGGTCTGCTATTGGGGCCAGGCGCAGTAGGATCCCTGTATTTGAGAGAAATGATTAGGGCAAAGGAGTCTCAAAGGCGAGCCACACTTTATTCTGATATCTTGGTTCATGATATTTCCAACCTACATCAAGCAATTCTTGTTTCATTGGGTCTTCTAGATGTTCAAACAGCTGATGACAACGTCTATGAAATGGCGCTAAAGGATGCTGAAGCATGTCTTAAGAGAGCCAATTTGCTGATTAAGAATGTCCGGCACTTAGGAGAAGCAGAAGAAAGAGGAAAAGAATCACTTCGAATTATGGACCTTGACAAATCCATTCAAAGAGCAATCGATCAGATAGGAATTGAGTACGCTGATATTCAAATGGACATAGCTTTCCAGCCGGAATTTGGCATGCACTTTACTGTGGCAAATGGACTTCTCTCAGATATATGGTACAACCTTCTTCGCAATTCGGTAATCTACTCTCCGCAGGAGAAAAGAATTAGAGTAGAGGTCAATCTATCAGAAGAAGCTGGAAAGGCGACATGGCAGACTAGGGTCGAGGACCATGGACAAGGGATTCCTTCACATATGAAACCAGTACTCTTTCAGAGGTTTATGAGCGATGCGAAAGGAACAGGGCTCGGCCTTTCTGTAGTTCAAGCGCTAACACGTGCGTATGGCGGACGCGTGACTGCTGAAGATAGGATACCTGGCGACCATACTAAGGGGTCCGTTTTTGTTGTGGAATTGCCTGTTGCACCGGCTAGTGATAAAGACTCGTAGGAAAGCAGTAATCTTCATTCACTTCCCTGCAGGCACATTGCTGGAATAGGTCCGGAATGCTTTTCATAACCATGCATCATAGTCTGCAACACGATTTTCTTGTGGGCGAAAATTATGTCAAGAAAGATGATTATCCTGATTCTCCTACTTATCATTGTGATTGGCCTAGGAGGTTTCGTAGCATACCACTTCATTTCCACGGGACAATTGCCTTTTGTGGTCTGCTCGACCTGCCACGGATAGGAGCGAGGATGTGAAAAGCAATGGGCCTTCCTATGATTATTACACACGGAGGGGCCGGCAATTGGAAAGACGAAAAGATACCCATAGGTATTGAGCATGTCGAAGAAGCAGCCAGAATTGGCTTCAGGGTGCTGGTAAGAAAGGGCAGCGCGCTCGACGCCGCAGAGGCATGTACGCTCTACATGGAAAGCTGTGGGAAGCTTAATGCTGGATTGGGAGCTACAAAGAACTCAGATAATGAGAGAGAACTTGATGCTATTATTGTTGATGGCAGTCAACAGAACTTTGGCGCGGTAGCTGCAATTCGAGGGATACAGAATCCGATCTCGCTAGCTCGCTACATTCTCGAGAAAACAGATTATTGCTTCTTTGCCGGTGAGAACGCACAAAGAATTTACCGAATGATGATAGAGGAAGGGTATCGAGAGGAGCAGGAATCAGGAGTTGTAAGTCCGCCCTGTCTAGTTCAGGACGGAGACACTGTGGGTTGTATAGCAATTGATACAGCTGGACGCATTGCTTCAACATCCTCCACAGGAGGAATTCGTGGCAAGCTTCCAGGAAGAGTGGGAGATAGCCCAGTGATGGGTGCAGGAGCCTTTGCCAATAGCATTGGTGGAGCATCAGCAACGGGATATGGGGAACATATCATGAGAGTAACCATGAGCAGGATGGCAGTCCTCTATATTGAGGAGGGTCTTGATCCCCAAGTATCTGCTGAGAAAGCGATGGCCTTACTTGAAATAAAAACAGGAAGCGAAGCAGGCATTGTAACAGCTGATGCAATGGGGAATTGGGGTAAGGCGACAAATGCAAAAGCCATGCCTACCGTGGTTATTCAAGAAGACCTGGAATCGCTGGAATCCTTCATTCGATAGCATGAATGCTTAGTCAATTGGGCGAACATCAAAACCGCATTTGGGGCAAAATCGATCGTCCACTCCAGTAACACTTCCACATTTGGGGCATTTACCAGATAGCTCATCCCAACTTGCTACGAGAGTTTCCTTGACGCCTTTGTTGAGAAGATTTCGACGTTGCATGATCTCAAGCCCTTCTACAAGCAGATTCTTTGCATGACTGTCAAGGAGCTTGTTGTCTCGGGAACCGCATTTACGAATCATCTCAGCGTACCTTTCATTTGAACCAAATTCCATAACAACTGGCTGGCTGATATGTCCATGCAGCTCGCTGTCAATTGGTATATGAACTACCGGAATTGAAAAACTCTCAGATGGGATGTAACCGGGGGTCACTACTTCGAGCGTCTTATCCTCATAGAATGCGAAATAACAGTGAATATCAAGCTGGGTTAGGGGAGCTAATTGCTCCAAATCCGTGTTTTCAAGCGTCCAAGCCAATAGTTTCAGGAATTCGGATTGCAGAACCGTGATTCTGTCACGAACAGCATTCTCAATCTTTTTCGCAGAATCTTCGATAGAAGCCTTGGCTTCGTCAAGATCCCTCTTCTTTTGCTCAGCTTCGGCTTTCAGATCCTCCAGTCGCTTCTTTTGACCTGCGACCTCCGACTCGAAACCAGCATTCGCCTCTGCGATTTGTGTTTCAAGATTCCCATCTAGCTCCGACCGTTTTGCCTGCAACTGATTCACCTGAGTATCAGTGGATTTCAATTGAGTATCGTATTTGGCAACTTGATCGGAGATTTTCGCCATGGCTTCCTCATATGTCATCCGGGCACCGTCAACATTCTCTCCTCGTCCTGCAATCAGTGAACGAGCCTCTTGAATGCTCATAACAATTGAGTTGAAAAATCCCTCAAGGTCAGTTAGAGACCGCGAGAAATCCGCAGTTAATGCCCGAAGAGCTCTCTTATGCGTATCCTTGAATTCGTAGATTTCGTCATCACGTTTCTTAGCTATTGAAGCTGTTTCGTCGCTGAAACGCGACTCCATTTGTGCCACGCGCTGATTCCAACGCTCCTTCTCTGCAATTGTGACATTCTCAAATGCAGAAAGATGACCGTGTAGAACTTCTTCAATATATGATTGAATCTCCTCCAATGCACTTGCACGCAATCTTGCCCCTTCTCTGAGGCGCTGGAACTCTTCACTTCGAGACAATGCGCCATGAGAGTCCAAAAACATTTCAAGTCGATTGGGTCGAGCATTAGGGTCAGTTCCAACAATCATGCGACCGGCGGATTTGATGGGACCAGTCTGTTCTATTGGTGCTATCCGGATGCTAATATCTGACGTTGTCTGGAGATGTTTAATTATCTTATCTGCAACCTTGGGAACATCTCCGGCCTCATTGACTTCTGTAGCAACTATCCTTCGTATCTCTCCTAAGCTCTTGTTCTCTGTGAAAGTAAAGTCGTTGCCGCCTCCACCATCCGTTCTAAGAAGTATTGATTTGGTATCAGAGATTTGGACGATCCAGTAGGGAATCGCTATTGGACTCAACATTGATAGTTTCTTCTTTC
>JBHLND010000113.1:0-7735 GCA_048937485.1 Promethearchaeota archaeon | reverse complement strand
CAAGTTGGGATGGTGTAAAATGAAATTCCTTTCCTCTTGAAAGCGGAATCGCATGTACCTCAATATTGGATGTTTCCTGAAGACTTCTCAGGAAGGAACTCAATTTGAAGAGACCTTCCGAACCTGAATATTCTGCCCGAACTACATAAGATCCTGAATCATCATAGCCAACAGTCAATATGCCTGGGTAGGCGGCTATCTGGTCCATGAGCTGATTATCATATCGCATGCTTTGACTGGTTACAAAAATCACTGCAAACTCTGCATCAGCCATCTTGAAGCTGGGCAAGACCACAAATCTCTCAATAATGCCTTCCTCCAGAAGTCTGGAAATTCTACGCTTGATAGTATTCGCTGATACTCCTAAATCCAAGGAAATCTCTTGGTAGCTAGAGCGGCAATTCCTATTGAGTGCGCGTAGTATTTTGATATCGACTGAATCCAAGGCATGTAGTTTCCTCAATTATCGTATCTTTGCTTTTTGGTTAGCGTGATAATTGGAAAACTACATTGATTTCAAAGACCCCTATACTGAGATGTGAGAATTCAAAGGCATTGATTTCATACTCTGGTATGGTTGGGAACAATGTCTGATGCACTTGATGAGTTGAATCAGATTGAGGAAATCGTATCAAAGAACCAGAAAGAAACACCGCCAGAGGTCAGAAAGCAATTCTGGAAAATAGTCCGGCAAATAAAGCAGCAACCTCATCCTAGCCCAGTAGAAGCCAAAAAGGCTGCACACATCAGAAATCTGCTGTTCAGGGTAAGAAGAGGAAGAACCTACCCCCTTTGGCCCTGCGTCATTATACTCACTCTAATCGGAGTCATCGGTCCCGCTATTTGGTATCTCAGACTTCTGGAAGTGCCCCTGGATTATGGTTTGCTTCTCCTTTGGAGTGATTCTGACTGGTGGGTATTTCTAAGACGTCTTGGTAGTTTACTTGCCTTCACATTTTTCTTCTATTCTTGGGGTCGTCTTATTGCAGGGAAATGGGCAGGCATACGAATTGATGGTATGAGTCGTGGCATGTACGGTGAGCCGACGCTGAAGATTGACTATGAGACCTTTCTACTGGCAACTCCAACAAAGCGGAAATGGTTTTTCTTCTTCGCAGGTATTTGGACAGTCATCACATCATTTGCCTTGGGGCTTGTTGGTCAAATCTTGGTTGGTGACTTGTGTGGAATCATCACAGTCTTCTTTCTAGGTATAAGTGAAGGTCTGGCAATCTGGAGTGGAACTACGAAGAACATAGGCGGGGAAATGGCTCATTATAACCGAGAACGAAAGATAGAGAAGATCTGGAAACGAAAACTGAATTGAAATTAGCGGTGGGCTGGGTGAGATTTACGTAGGGAGATAGCCATTGCTTTCAGGTCACTTCTTTCTGTTGAGGTCGTCAATGAGCTCCTTTTGCAGCTTCTCAATAACCCTGGTTGACATATTGGTTTCCTCAATATAGCGATCAATTTCCTGCAACAGGTGACTATTTTCCTCTGCTCTCTCATCAGGTATTGTTTCACTCAAATTTGTGAGATCCTCCACCAATAGACGTGCTTCTCCTAAGGTATGTGCAAATCGAGCTAGTATGAATTCCTTGTAATCGTATCTGGCATGATATCGTCTCTCTGCTCTGTCAAGTTCATTATCCTCCAGAAGATAGCTACAATACCCTCCTTTGTACAGCTTCTTTAACGACCTCGAAACTGTACTTAGTGATTTTCCAACTAATCCAGCAATCTCCTGTTGACTCATGGCATTCTCAGGTGATCTTGCTCTCAAGCTCAATAAGGCGAAGATCTGGCCCATAACCTCAGATCTTCCATGAACTCCAAATCTCTTACCAACTATTGTCACATACCTTCTTTCATATTCGGTCAGTTTTATATCTCGCTTAGAGGACATTGGCATCTTCCTTTGCATTCTAGATGTTCTCTCGTGCTTCGAAGAAAACGCTTTTTAATATTCACCAATATAGAATTAAATTGCATATTAGTGAAATTAATTTGCATCAATTTGCAAATATAGGGGCGAATGAAACTTGACCGAAGTTGAATCCGGAACTGGAGAGCTTACCTGCAAAGAATGGTACGATTTCATGGGCCAGTTTGCCGAGGGATTACCTTACATTCATTTAGGGGGGTTCAAAGCCACCCATGACCTACTCAAGATGTGTCATATTGACGACCATACCAGAGTCTTGGACGTAGGTAGTGGCCCTGGAACCACTGCCTGCATGATTGCTGAGGAATATGGTTCTCAGGTGGTAGCGATTGACTTCTCTGAGCTGATGGTACTGAAAGCAAAAGATAGAGCCCTAAAACTTGGTCTGGAATCCAATGTCAGTTTCCAAGTTGCGGATGCAACAGAGCTACCTTTTGGTGACGAAGAGTTCGATGTCGCCATTTTTGAGTCTGTTTTGACAGCAATTGAGGACAAGACTTCAGCGATGAACGAGGCATGTCGTGTTGTGAAATCAGGGGGCATCGTTGCAGCAAATGAAACGATCTTTGAGTCAAATCTAACGCCTGCATTCTTGGAATTACTCGATCAGTACCCCTCAATAAACGGTCATCTAACAAAAGAGAGCTTGAGAGCATTGTTTGAATCGGTTAATCTTGATGTAATTGAAATGGATGTGGTTCTGGGAAGTGATGTACCAAGCACAAAGGGCGACCTAGGTCTACGCAAGACCCTTTCTTTTGCTTTCCGAAGTCTTGGCAAAATCATGCGCAAGATGATTACTGACTCCCGCTATAGGAGGATTCAGAAGATTGATCAGAGAGTTAACAGTGAACTGAAGAAGAGCGGTGGCTATGCACTAATTGCTGGAAGGAAATCAATCCAACCGACTTGATGAATTGAAAGAGGCTGTAGAGTAGGCGAGATTTGAAAATACTATTCTATCTGAGAAGCGCTATACAGATTGTGTGCCTTGACAATTTCACTCATCATTTCATCTGAGAAGCTGACAACTAGCTTCTCACGCAGAGATGGTGGAATCTCTTTGCCACCCGCCATTGTCTTCCCAGCGATTCTGATGTTGTCAAGAAAGTCCGCAAGAAATTCTCTCCCATCATCGCTGAATAGCATCTGGGCTGCAGGCAGCAGTATTTGCAAAGCTGGTTGATATAAAGCCCTCACAATATTGAAGTTGCTGGTATCCGGAAATCCACAAGTTGCGCACAGGACTAAATCTGGGAATTTCCGTATTCTCGTCGGATGCGTGGTTTCTCCATCCTTGACTTGCATCTCAGGAAGGCTGAATGAAAATGTGCGTTCAAGCAGTCGCTGCAGATAGTGTGTCACATTGCGCCCGTAGATTGGTGTACCCAGGAGTAAAATGTCTGATTCAGGAATTTTCGGAAGAATCCAGTCCATATCATCTCGGTGGACACATTTGCCAGGGGTTTTCCACCAGCAAGAGAAGCAACTCAAGCATCCATTGATGTTCAAATCGACGATGTTATGTTTCTCAATCTCTGCTTCCGACTTCTTGGCGCCCTCGATGAAAGCCTCCATGAGGATGTCTGTGGTTCCCCGAGATTTTCTAGGACTGGCATTGAATGCGAGTACCTTCATTCTCCTCATTTATTGAATTCCCTCCTCTCTTAATAGAATGGTTGTTCGCGCATCAGTTGCTCTGAGCCACAATAAGAAGCATGGGATGCAGGGTGGGATTTGAAACCGCAGTTCCATTCGTACATGTTTCCTCTGAGCCATAGTATTAATTCAAATATCCATATCGTGACATGCGCTGTCAGAAACCAAGAGGGGCTGTGACAATAGAAAGTGGATGCTATAGTTCCCATCGGTCCCATCCTGTTTGTGCTCTTTCCACTCTTCATACTCTACCTTATCGCCCGAATCCAAGGTGATAGCAAGACAAATTCTGCAATGTACTATAATTGCCGAAACATAGCCATTGTGATAGGGCTAGTCATTCTTGTCTATTCGATTTTCCTAGGGCTTCCCATCCATTATGACCCCGATACACCAGGGAATTATTTCAGCTATAGCCCTTTGGTCTTGTTCTATGCGTGGCCGGTCACTCTAATTCTGTTGCTTATTGTGTTGGACTTATCCTCTTTATTTGTGGGAAGAACTAATCATCCAGAGCCTTAGCCTGTATCATCAATTTGAGTTAATGCTCTGAGAAGTGACGGACTTGGCGAGATTCTAGTTTGGTGTTGATTGCATCTCCAATATAGCGTTGAAGTGAATGATTATGAATCGAGCATTCACTAGAATTGCTCAGTCGAGATCAGTTGGAAGGTAAATGCAATGAGTGAAGTCCGATCGGAACACAGGTTTGCTCTTTCGGTTATGACTGCGGTTATGATTTTACTAGCCTTAGTTCTTCCTTTTGCATATAGAATAGACATTGGTCCCGGACCTGATTCGATTCGAGCAATGATATGGGATTATATAGAATCCAGTTGGTATTCGGGATTCAGGTTTTGGAATCCTCTTGACACCTTTCCTTTCACTATTCTAAGACTTGTGTTTGCGTTCTATTTGGCTAGACTCGGTGTAGGTTCTACTACTGTGAAGAATACAATACTCATTGGAATTCTTGCTGAGCTGCAGCCTATCATTGTGTCGGCTCCGCTTGTCTACTTCATTGAATGGTCTGGGGATCCATTGGTTCCTCTATACATACCGCTTCCAATCATGTTCATTTTGGGCATAATTCTCATTCTTATCTTCAAAGTAAGGCATGAGAGAAATTAGTGCATGGCGATTGGAAGGAAATGGTGGACCGGGCGAGATTTGAACATCTGGATTGGATCTCCATAGGACTTAACTGGATTTTCAGCACTCACTCATTGCTGGATTAACACCAGATTCTAGGGAGCAGGCACATTGAATCTTGACAAGAACACCCAAGTTCTGATTCTATTCTTCATTCTGGTTTTCCTGCTGGCTATAATTGCTGTGCTCCTATGGCTTGCAGTACCTTTCATTCTTCTGCAAATCCTGATACCATGGGCTCCCAACATAAGTGCGATACTACTTGTCGTCTTCTATCTTAAAGAGGAGTCAGGAGTCCGCAAACTTGCTAGTGGCTGGAAGAAGTGGAGAGTCGATTTCAGATGGTATTTACTGGCGCTTTCTCCGATGTTTGTCTTCTTTGTATCAGCAGGAATCTATCTCGCAATTGGCGGCATTTCTCCGGGCCCCGATCCAACTCCTCTCCTTGGTCTCAGTTTTCCTGCGATAGCAATACTAGCGATTTTCACGGGCGCGACTGGTGAGGAATTGGGTTGGCGTGGATTCGCTCTTCCAAAGCTTCAGATGCATCATAGTGCGTTAACTTCAAGTCTCATACTGGGTCTCTATTGGGGAATCTGGCACATTCCCACATGGATTCTCACGGATTCGCCATTCACAGTTGAATCCACGTTCTTCTTTGTAGCAAACACTATTCTCTATTCCATAGTAATCACATGCATCTGCAATAATACGAGGGGAAGTGTTCTCTTGGCAAGTATATACCACTGGTCAGTCAATGTATGGGGTAACTATGTGACCTCACACTTGGGGCTTATTTCTTGGGAAGCACTGAACTGGATAATGACACCAATCACTGCGATCATTGCGATCACCCTACTTGTTGGGTACGGACCTGAAACACTATCCAAAGATGCAGATCTAGGATATCTGGAGCTGATAGAGCCAGAATCATAACCAGAGGTCATGAATGCCAAAAAAACTGATTGTATTCAGTTGAATATTGCGAACGGGGCGAGATTTGATATTATAGTAGTATGATTAAGAAGCGATTCCTTGATTCGGATGTATGAAGCATGAACAGTGAAGAAGATGATATGCAAATTGCATTCAATCCTGAGGCCGCAAAATTGCTATTTCTCAAGGCAATTGCGCTGTCAATAGTTGCTCTTCTTCCTCTTCTTCTCATCTCTTGGTTTCAAGAAACGCTACGCCCACTGTATGGTGATCCTACTCCACTTTCGCCAGTCTACCTGGGCATGTTTGTCCTTCTCATAGGTTGGTATGTACTTGGTCTTGGAATCTTGCTGCCAAGGGTTGGCAGACGCATCGATGCTTTCATAGAAAGGGGGGCTCATCCAAGCAATGACTCGGAATTGGATGAATAAAAAATGGCCCCGAAAAGTGGGAAATTGGTGGACCGGGCGAGATGTGAACGGATGATTATTATCCAACTTCAAACATTGGAATTCTGTTTGCTTAGGGAAAGGAGTCAATCCAATGACACGACGTGGACTGCTTCTAGCTACATCTCTCGTACTTGCAATCTTACTAGCATCTCTCTTGTATCTTGGTCTACAAGGATTCTGGAACGCAGCCGAGACTCCCCCCGACATCATCTTTCACAATGGCATAGTCCTTACCATGGAAGAGTCACCTTCACAGGTCGAAGCAGTAGCCATCCAAGGCGAGTATTTCGTCGCTGTAGGCGATGAGAATGATATTCTTGCGTTGGCAGGACCACATACTCAAGTCATAGACCTTGAAGGACGGACCCTGTCACCTGGATTTATCGACTCTCATTGTCATTGGTTTCAAAATCTATCATCGATAGTGAACATATCAACTACAGAGGACGCAATTGAAACTATTCTAAAATCTGGATGGACGAGTGTTTCAGAACTGAGTGCGTATCCAGAGCGTTTGGATTTGCTGAGAAGTCTAGATAATCAAGACAGCTTGCGTGTTCGTGTCAATGCCTATCTTCAATTGAACTGGCAGTTTGAAAGATTTGGAAACTGGTATCAAGCCTACCAACCTGGACAAGAATTCAGTTCGAAGTTGAGGATTGGTGGGGTGAAGATATTCAATGAGGGAACTTTCTTGGATTATGATCATTACTTCAGTCAGACTGAACTGAATTCACTAGTACAAGAAGCCCATGACGCAGGGTTCCAGATAGCCACTCACAGCATAATCCACAATGGCACAGATATCGTCCTTAATGCCTATGAATCAGTCTTGGATGGGGAATCGAACGAAGACTATCGACACCGTATTGAACACCTTGTCCTGCTGAGGGACGACCAAATTCAGCGAATGAGTGACCTTGGGATCATTGCCTCCTTCCAGCTCACTTGGCATAATTCAGACACCTTAGCAGCAACAGGTGAAGAACAGGTATTTGCAGACCTGCACAGTGGTGGACAACCTGTTGCTAGATGGCGGGACATCCTTCAGGCTGGAATTCCCTCCATTGGAAGTACTGACTTTCCTTGGTTCTTCTTCTCTAACAGTTCAGCAATGTTGACGATTTCTAAGGCGGTCACCAGGATTGGTGAGCTAGGCATCACACCTACAGATCAGATGTTGAACCAGACCATAAGTGTAGAACAAGCACTCCGACTGCTAACCATCGACGCGGCTTATGGCACTTTTCAAGAGGACATTAAGGGGAGCATTAAGGTGGGTAAATTTGCAGACCTTGTAATGCTCTCAGACAATCCGCTAACGGTTCCCGAAGATACCATTGCTGATATAGATGTGCTGATGACGATGGTTGGAGGGGTTGTGGAATACACCGCCCCAGGACACCAATTTCTATCCGCGGAGTGTGCAGGAGTTGGCAGTCAACCAATACAATTAGTAAGCCCCCCAATCAGGATGGAGATGGTGGACGAGGCGAGATTCGAACCCTAGACTCGAAAGCAAATTGAATAAGCATTCATCGCATACAGTGCTTGAGGCACTTGTGTTGGAAAGCTCCACCATATCAAC
>JBHLND010000112.1:0-7768 GCA_048937485.1 Promethearchaeota archaeon | reverse complement strand
AGAGTGAGAGTAAGGTGTGAGGATGGAGAGATACGTATCGGCAGAATTCCTGGTCGAATGAAGAAAAGAGTCTGGATGCGTGTGGGTGATACAGTAGTCATTGTTCCTTGGGATTTCCAGACCGAGGAGAAGTGTGATGTCATATACAGATACAGAGGCAATGAACTCGATTGGCTCCAAAAGAGGGGCCTCTTGAAGATGTTCTGAACTCGTGATTTCTCTAATCATATTCAAAATTCTTATTGACAATCGCGTCTAGTGACCAACTGGAAAAAAGGTGCTCTAAGTGAACCGAAGCGATAAAGAGCATGAGCGAATTCTCTCAGAGCTCGACCGCCGGAAGATGAAACGGCGAAAAGACTCTGACGAGTTCAAGGTAGTCGAAGGTGTAATAGATCCTCCTACGCTCAAGACGCTCTATAAACTTCTCAATCGCGGCGTACTCAGGGCCGTGCATGGCGCAATAAGCACAGGGAAAGAAGCCAATGTCTATAGAGGCGAAGATGCAGAGGGCAAACCTGTTGCTGTCAAGATATATCGGATGAGTACCGCAGAAACTGACTATATGCTGGAGTATATTGTGGGCGACCCCCGGTTCAAGCGAGTAAAGAAAAGAAGTAGAGTTCTAATTCCACAGTGGGCCCTGAAAGAATACAAGAATCTCCAGAGATACCATGACGCTGGCGTTCCTGTTCCAAAACCACTTGCAATTGAACGTAATGTACTGGTTATGGAGTTCATCGGGGACTGCAAGAAAGTCATTCCAGCTCCCCTGATGAAAAATGTAGAAGTACCCAAACCGGTTGAAACATTCAATCAGATTATCAGCCTTATTGAGCTGGGATACAAGAAAGCAGAACTTGTTCATGCTGACCTCAGCGAATACAATATTCTGTGGGCTGGGGGTCCCGTGTTTATTGATGTGTCCCAAGCTGTTTTAAAGACCCATGAACATGCCAGCCGTTATCTATACCGTGACATTCAAAACATTTCCAACTTCTTCAGTAAACTTGGAGTTGAGTCCGAGGATCCTAAGGAGATTACCAAGTACATTCTTGCATCCGGTGAAGAATAGATGATGTACCATGAAACGCTCAGAGTCCCTGTGGATAGAGTGGGCGTAATCGTTGGCCGTAACGGCAAGGTAAAGCGGAGAGTGGAGAAGCTAACCAACACTAAGATAGAGGTGGACTCCGAAGGCCTCGTGACAATTACTGGAACCGCCGAGTCCGAAGATGCAATTCTCGCTTGGAAGGCAAAAGACATAATCCGCGCCATGGCACGTGGTTTCAGTCCCAAGAATGCTCTAGAGCTTCTTGATGAAGACGCCCGTTTAGTTGTCATATCCCTACGCGAATCTGTTGGAAGCTCGGCAAGTCAGCTCAAACGAGTGGCAGGACGAATTATCGGTGAAAACGGTAGAACTAGGAGGGTCATTGAGCAGACCACTGAAACTAAGATTGCCATCTATGGTCGTACAGTGTCTATCATTGGTTTTGATCCGGGACTGGATTATGCTCAACGTGCCATAGACATGCTAATTGGTGGTGCACCCCATAGCGCTGTCTACTCCCAACTTGAGAGAATGCGCCGCGAATTACGACGGAAGCAATCGGAACTATGGGAAGACACAGAGCTTTGATGAATCTCATGTAATACCTGCTCTAATATCGAGAGCCTACTTTTTCTTGATTGAATATCATGAGTCCAAATAATGAATCAGGAAGTCCTTTCACAAGCATTTCCCCCTCAGAGTTCTTCTACAGAAATAGACAGATGGCTGGATTTGGAAACCCCTCACAAGCAGTCTATTCCACACTAAGGGAACTTGTTGAGAACAGTCTTGACGCCTGCGAAGATGGACTTTGCTTACCTAAGGTCAAGGTTCGAATATCGACAGATGAGTCCAGCATCCTGACCATTACCATATCTGACAATGGAATCGGCGTGCCTTATTCAGAAGTACCCCGAGCGTTTGGCAGAGTGCTTTATGGTAGCAAATATGGTCGAAGACAGAGACGAGGCACTTTTGGACTGGGTGTGACAATGGCGGTCTTATACGGTCAGATTACAACTGATTCACCCGTCATAGTGCATACCCAAGTAGATGACAATCCTGGACATCGCTTCCAGTTGCTAATTGATATAGAGAAGAACGAACCCATTGTTGAGAAAGAAGAAACAGTGATTCGCAATTCGATTGGCACATCGGTTACTATTCGTCTGCGAGGTGACTTGAAACGAGTGCAAGATAGGATAATTGAGTATCTTCAGCTGACGTCTGCTGGAACCCCCTATGCTAGGATTGAATATCAATTCGATGATGAAAGCGCTGTGATTCTTGGCCCATGGTCCTCAAATCTGCCGCGACCAACACATTCCTGCAAACCGCACCCAAGGGCAGTGGATATGGAATTGTTGCGCAGACTAATCTCTGATTCCAAGGAAACTAACCTTCGCAGCTTCTTGGTTACTTCGTTTCAGCAGCTAGGAGTGAAGACTGCAGCAAAGTTCCTCAGCTTTCTGGGACTTGATCCTCAAACACCTATAGATACATTGAGTCGTAGGGACCTCTCTCGAATCAGTCTGGCAATGCGACGTTATGATGGTTTTGGACGTCCTGAGAGCACTTGCTTAAGCCCAATTGGCGAGAAGTCTTTCATTCAGGGCGTAAGATCCATCTTCAATACATCCTATCTGAAGTTTGCACATCACGGGGTCTTTGAGTGGGAGGGCAATCCAGTACATCTTGAAGGAGTTCTTGCAATAGGTGATGAATTTCCTTCTGCCGAAGTGCCAACGCTCTATCGATTTGCCAATCGAGTGCCTTTGCTTTACGATGCTAGTGAAGATGTACTTACAAAGGTTCTTCGAAAAGTAGACTGGTCAAGATATGGGGTTTCGAAACCACAACCTATCGCGATATTTGTGAATGTTTCATCAACAAGAATTCCCTACAAGGCTGCTGGAAAGCAGTCGATTGCTCATGTGACAGAGATAGAAACAGGGGCACTATCACTACTTAGGTTACTGGGCAGAAGCCTTGGCAGAGCAATAACCGCAATCGGTGCAGCATCACGTGATACAAGGAAGCGAAGAGAGTATTCTGAGATGATTCGAATCGTAGCTAAATATAGCTCTGCCCTAGCGAATCATGAAAACATTCCCTCTACAACCCCAATAATTGAGAAACTATTTGAAGTGAATTCTGATGACAACGAATGACCCAATCGAGAAGCTCGTTTCACTTGGACACGATGTTGTCACTGCCATTGAGGAAGGTGCATTTCCAATCCTTGATATTCCTGACCGGGGCACGAACAATATCGTCTATGATTCCAAATGCGATCAATACATCTTGGGAGACTCTAAGGTCACTCGGAATGCTAGTAACCTTCGACACATACGTAGCTTTGCCCAGCTCATCTGGGTGGCCTTCTTCGCCAAGGAGCTACTGAGATATCAAAGAACGAGTTCGCTTAGAGACCTCTATTACTCAAGTGAGGCTTTTGGAGTTAGATTTTCTAGTCAGGCCGAGTCTGACCGAATCGTATCGGATCTTGAAGCTGTCACTGGACTTGCTCGGGAGAACTTTGGTATATTTCCCGAAGAACGGTCGTCCATCTTTGGTGAAGTTCGAATGAGGTACACAGTTTCTGGATACGAGGACAAGGAAGTTGAACTGACTGCTAGTCCTGATGGGTTACCCATTGGACGTGCGCTTCTTACGGCAGAACCTATGGAAGCAGCTGCTAAACTCATTCTAGCTGTTGAATCCGGAGGTATGTTCTCCCGTCTTATCGAAACCGGCGCATGGAAGAAGTACAATGCTGTTCTAATTCAACTTGGAGGTCAGCCACCTCGTGCCACTCGAAGTCTTATGCGGAAATTGCATGAACAACTCAATCTCCCAGTTTACATCTTCACTGATGGAGACCCCTGGGGTTTGCACATTGCTCGCGTAATAATCAGCGGCAGTGCCAATTCAGCACATATTGAGGGGTTGACCATACCTGAAGCCAAATGGATTGGTGTCACACCTGATGACATAATTAATCATTCATTACCAACCGATTTCATGAATAATGCAGATCTGAAACGTCTAGACGAGCTGCTTCGAGATGTTCGGTACTCAGGACCTGAATGGCAAGAGCATATCGAGGCGTTCAAGAAGCTTCGTGCAAAGGCCGAACAACAAGCCTTCAGCCGACATGGTATGGACTATGTTGTCGATACATACCTCAAAGAGAAACTTCCATAATCCAGCTTGACTTTAGAATGGAATTCCTAGGAGAAGTATAATCACCCCACCAAATGCAAGAATTGCCTGCAGTAGCAGAAGCAGGTTGACATTTCTCTTCTCGGTCACATTCTTTGAAAGATGCGGAAACACCCAATACAATGTGAATGGTCCAATAACTTCGAGAGTTCCATCTTCTCTCGGCTTGGCAAACTTTGCATATTCTATACCGGAACGGCGTACATAGACCCTGTAGAGCAGATATAGTACGAAATTGATTAGAAATGGAATGTATAGGATGACTGCAAGTCTATCCATATTGCCAAGAATCAGAGCTGCAGCCATTGCGGCCCCAAGGGGTAGTCTTCCCACATCTCCTGGCAGAATCTTTGCAGGGTAACGATTGAAAATGAAGAAAGCAAGCGAAGCACCAAGCAAGGCTCCAGCTATAATTCCCGCATCAAGCAATTGTGGTGCACCATTCTGAGCAATTAGAGGCTCAACACATACATAGAGCACAAAGGCTGACGAGTTGATTACAGCGAGTCCCGATTCGAGTCCATTCATCCCACCATACATGTTCGTGGAGTCAATAATGAATGTCATCATCAGCGGAACCACCACCAGAGGATATAGTATCCCCAAATTCACAGTTCCAATGAATGGAATCGACATAGTCACAGTTCCAACTTGCATTACAACCATTGGAATGGATGCAATAAGAGGGAGTACAATCTTGGTACGATTCTTGAAGTCGAGTGTGTCATCCAGAAGTCCAATCATGCCAGCCATGAGTATTGAAACAAGAGCTGCCAATAGCCCTGTGTTAATCTCTTGGGCTTGGAGTGTTGTGAAACCAATCACGGCCAAAAGTGAGGTCACTATGGCGAAGAGAACGATGAACCCGCCTCCTTTGGCTATACTTGGTTGGTCTGGCTTGTGAACATCAATACCAACCATTCCTCTCTCCTTTAGAATTCGTATGGTACTAGGCATGGCAAGTATGACAATCAAGAATGAAATGAAAATCGCAATTAGAGGCATGTACTCTTCTAGCACTTGCAGTTCTCCTAGATCGGGTTGATACCCATTTCCAATTACCTTTTCTTGGAATTAAATTGCTTCTTGAGGGTATCGGCGTGGTAATGGTGCAATGCTTCATTGTACGAAATCTATTTAACGAATCCCGAAGTTCGAGCGATTCGTTCGCGGCCAGTGAAGACTATAGCTGCCGCAAACGCATAATCTCACGGTGATTCGTATTGAGCCTGCTGTATAGAAGGATTGCAACAATCGCGCTATTGGCGCTGTTCGTAATGAGCAGCACAATGGCATTGTCCCCGGCGACAGAAACATCGGCCTCCGAAGAAGGGGCCCTTAATAGTCAACAACAGCAGTCCATTTCAGACTTGACAAGTAATGTTTCCATTCCATTTGTCGACAAGCATTATGGTTCTGCTGATGGTATAATCGACCCTATCGAATATGCTACCAAATACACAGACCCCGACACAGGAATCACCGCCTATTTGGAGCACAATGGAACTGCCTTATTCATTGGTCTGTCAGCAGCAACTTCAGGGTGGATTGGTATAGCATGGCAGAATTATACTGATAGTTTCTCTGTAGCTGGGTTGAACAATAGCGATATAATCTATGGATATGCACCTGGAACACCTCATGATTCCTATTGGAGAGCCGAAGGCACAGATATCGTTACTGTCCATTATATTCTCTCTCTGCGCAATGGCAGTGTTATCCAAGAGAATGACTATCCGTCACTCGACTCATCGCAAACACTGGACAAGCTTGAATCACTGCGGATGTACAGAGAAATGATTTACGGCATGAGAATCGGCGAGATTCGCCACTTCGTCATCCCTGCTGATCAAGCGTATACTGATTCCGGACATGCCCTCTATGGTGAAGACCTCATATACGAAATTGAATTGACTAGGATAGTCCGAGAAGATATCACACAGCTCGGAAATCCTGCAGATCATAGTGAAATTGTATACAGTGACCACTACGGAGTCAGTACACTACAACACCTCGAGGATGGAGATCAGAGCCGAATCCTATTTGCCAATGCCTCGGATACTGGTGCTGTAACAAGTATTGAGTATATCCTGCTAATGAACAGCACAGATTCGCATGATATTCCTCTACTCACAAATGCTAGTGTGAGTTACCCATTTCTGCTTATGTACAGCCCAACTGAAGACATCGACGAAATCCCTATTGCTCAAACATATTGGGCTGACCCAATCATGATGCGTTTCATTCCGAACGTGGGCCCCGAGATTATTCCCCATCACCCTCAACAGGACTCAGTCCTTGGTTGGGTTGAAACTTTCCAAGTCGAGGCTTTGGATACCTACGTGAGACTTGTCCAATACAAAATGAACGACGAAGAATGGCAGGACCTGACGTGGAACTTCCTAACTGGCTTTTGGGAGGTTCAGATGGATCTAACAAAATACGAGAACGGCCCTCATGTTGTATCGTTCAACGCAACAGACCCATCAAATGCTACTAGTGTGATTGAGCTCAATGTCACTGTTCTCCGTCCATATATTCCATTCCTTGGAGTTGAAATCAGCGTTGAGCGAGAGATCTTGACAGAACTTTATCAGAGAACTTTCATCAGTGATATCTACACAATTCGTAACAATGGATCTATTCCAATTAGCGCTATGGAACTATACCTTCCTGCAAAGTACGAAGCCAATCTGTTCACAATCTACTCGATTTCTGGATCCGATTTTGACCTTAGAGTGGTTGAGCTGCCAACCACGAACGGAATGCTTCACTGGAGGGTTCATTTTAGCGAGCAGGTTGGTCATGATCAAAGCTATACATTCTCAACTGTAATGCAGATGCATTCGCTCAATGTGTTAACAGATGCTGCAAATAATGCATACAGGCTGACATTTCTGAAGTTTCCAGTGCTTCCCTATGTCATTAAAAGGGCCACTGCCAAATTCACTTTTCGAACCGGCGAAGTTCCCATCGGAGCACAAACGCCTTCAGTCACTGCAGCGAATCTGGCTCCAATGAGAATTGAGGAGTTCTCAACCAGATTCAATTCGGACCAACCTGATATTGTGGCTGAACGTCAGACTACAATCAGAGCTGATCCTTGGGGATGGTTACGATACACGGAAACTGTGACCGTCTATAACAGAGGACAGACCCGCGAAATCAATCTGATATTCTCATTTCCAACATACAGTTCTGGCATCCGGATTTACGACGGAGTCGGTATTCTAGCGGAATCGCAGAATGCAATCCAAGGAGAGTGGAACACCTCCAGATTTGTTGACGTTGACTTGAGCGCTGACAGATTTGGCGAAGAAGGATTACTGCCCGGATTTCAATATACATTCAACATGGAGTATGTTGTCAGGCTCGCTTCACATGAGAAGCCTGCGCCGGGCGGAATGCTATTAGAAGTTCCAATGGGCGAAATCCCGCTTATGACCGACGAGGGGGTTTTTATCATAAACGGCCTGAAGTGGGTTATTG
>JBHLND010000003.1:0-33569 GCA_048937485.1 Promethearchaeota archaeon | reverse complement strand
CGTTATCAAAGGGAAGTGTAGTGACATCACACTTAGTGTAGCTGATGTTCTTCCAAACAGATGAAGGGTATATGCCCGAAGCCTTGAGCGCCGTGAAAGAATCCAGATCATTTTTCAGACCCGTACCGTGAATCATACAATTGGGACATACCTGAGCGAGTTCTGCACTAAGGTACCCATGTCCTGCAAGAAGGTCAAGAACTTCCAGATTCTTATTCTGCATTTCACCTGCAATCAATGTAGCTATCTTCTTGCGGACGCCTTCGAATTCCCCAAAGACTCGGTGGTATTCCTCATCGCTGAAGTAGGTAAACAGTAGATTAACCTCCCTTTGAGAACCATTACTGAATCGACTCGAAATCAATTTGAAAGTGATAAGAACCGTGATACATGGGCAGCAACTGTTCCATAAATTGGAACACAGTTCACTCAGTGTAATCATGCTTAAGAACAAGTATTCTTCGACTCGCATCGCTATCATAAGGGGCCTTGTCAAAAGTGCCAAATTCTTCAACAATACGAAAACCAGTCATCTTAATCAGGAGATTTGCTTCTCGATTGAAGATTATGGCTGCCCCAGATTCAACGCCAATGCTCTCTTCATAATTTGGCGTCAGGGCATCTCTTGGCATGTTATTCCAACACCGCGTATTTGGGCAATCGTTTCTAGTAAATGGAAAGCTCATAAGAGCAGTGGTGCAGTAGCATCAACCTGTTCAAAAATCGAACTAAGCGAAGTCTTAAAGGAGTGAATAATTCAAGCGGGAACCATGGTGAGTGCACCCGAACGCAGGAGAGAAGTCAATAGAGCAGCGCTTCTATCGCTGATTGCCGCCCTAGGTCTCACAATCATAAAGGTAGTTGTAGGTATAACTAGTGGTTCATTGGGAGTTATTTCGGAGGCTTTGCATAGTGCACTTGATCTTGCGGCCGCAGGAATAACCTTCGTTTCAGTCCGAAGTGCTTCGCGAGACCCGGATGAGGAGCATCATTATGGTCATGGAAAGATTGAGAACTTCTCAGCCTTCGTGCAAACCATTCTGCTGTGGATAACTGCTGCATGGATTATATTCGAGGCAATACGTGTCATCCAATTTCAAGAGTTTCCAGACCCCACACTGGCTGGCGTCATTGTAATGATTATCAGTATAGTTGTAAACATAGAGCGAAGCCATGTCCTTTATGCGACGGCTGAAAAACATGGAAGTCAGGCTCTTGAAGCAGATGGCCTTCACTTCGTCACTGATGCAATGAGTTCCGTTGTCGTTCTGATAGGTCTTCTATTCGTATTCTTTGGCATTCCAATTGCAGACCCATTGTCAGCAATAGGTGTCGCAATTGTGATTCTTTTTGTATCGATCAAGCTGGCAAAACGCGCCGCAGATGCTCTGCTTGACCGAGCGCCCTATGGAATGGATAACGAGATTGAACGAATTTGCGTGAGCGTTCCAGGAGTCCTAGAATGCAAACGTGCCCGAGTCAGAGTGTCAGGCCACGAGATGTTCCTTGATGTTGTTGTCACCGTTGATGAGGGAACATCATTGGATGATGCACATCACATTGCTGACGCGGTCGAGCAAGCTCTTTCGAGGCTCAACCAGAGTGTAGATTGCGTAGTCCATGTTGAGCCAAGTTTAACGGATGACGTCTTTCAGGAGGAGGTAGATGCCTATTCATTACTCCATGCTCTTGCCAGAAAAGAGCCAGATATCCTTGGAGTTCATAAGGTTCGCATTCAAATGACAGAGAGGGATACATACATTTCAGCGGACCTAGAGATGCCGTCCAAAATGACTGTTGATAGTGCCCACAGAGTAACTGATAGGCTTGAGGAACGTCTCAAAGAAGCCATTCCAAACTTGAGGAGAGCTACACTTCATATCGATGTTGAACACAAAGAGCAGATAGAGCGTAATATGACTTCTGACCGAGATGAGATGGTCTTGGCAATCACACAACTTGTTAACGAGATTGAACATGCTTACGACTGCCATGGAATCGTAATTACTGGAGGGGAATCAGAACTGACGGTATCTCTCGACTGTTACGTTGACGCGACCCTAACTCTAGGTGAGAGTCATGAGATTGCTGAAACCGTGGAGAAACTAGTAAAGAAGAAGTTTCCAGAAGTAGGTCTTGTGTTTGTTCATACTGAACCAAGATAGCAGTCCTTTTTGCGAGAAACTTGTTATCCTAAATTGCATACCAATATTCCGGATGTCACCGAATTGTCACACTGCTCCGAGTGTTTGAGAAAAGGATCTATCACGAGTGCTGCTCCAACCTATCCATGTGCATTATGCGGGCAACCTAGATGCGATACTCATGCTGTCTGGGTTCCTGCGCACGTAGTTCAGAAGCACACTGATGCGGCAGAGGCTGTTAGGAAGACTCTACATACAACTCCTGAGAAGGGATGGTTTGTGTTTTGCGGGAGACCTTCACACATACCTCGGGGAATGCCCATTTGGTATGGAAAAGAGAAGAAGGGCGGAAAGATAGTGGAAGCAATCTTCGACCACGAGAAGAAGGAGGGTCTCGAATTGTTCCCCATGTGGGAAGTAGGATTGATCGAAGAGGGTTTTGAAAAACGCTGGGAATCGGAGCATTACGAGCTATCATGTGAACTATCTCCTGTAATGAATCTCATTTTGCAGCTTCACCGGAAAGAGGGGAGTTCAGAATCATTCATTGAGAGCATGCATTCCATGGTTTTTGACACTCTAGCGAAAAAGAAAGGCACGCTATTTCCAGCATCCAAGAAGAACCTTCTTGCTGGATTGGGCAGAATGCCAACACTCAAAGAGATCTTCAGTTTTGTTTGCTCTCGATGTGTTGTAGGAGCTTGTTTGAATCGCCAAGCGCCATTCTATGACAGCAAGGTCTTCGCTCGTGTGATTAAGAACCCAGAAACACTGACCTCATTTTGAGTGCTGGTGGCTAGGCGCGGCAATTATTCCTGGGCCAATGCTCTGCCCTCAACGAACACACATGTTCGCCCCCATGGTTAAGCTAGGCCCAGCTGGCAATTCATTATTCCATTTTGAGTATTATAAGCACCACTCTTTGAAAACTGCTCACAGTACTCAAAGACCTTCGTAGATACGTGAATATGTTCACAACAGACAAGTCAAAAAGGATTCAATTGCTGGGGGGCACGGCGGGACCTTGGAAGTTCTCGCGAGTTCTTCCCAGATATCCTATCGGGAACATACCTTGAAGCTCATATCTTAAGGGCTTTCGAAACGGGGTGCAAAGAGTGCAAAATGAACATTGGTCTGCGGGTCTGAATGGCAGCGTACTTGCCAACCTGATTTCCGAAGGTTTTCTTGTGGTGGATAGTGCTCAGCACATCATCTATGCTAATCCGGCTTTCTCTACTATGATTAGCAGATCTATTGCCGAACTAGTAGGAAAGCGGGTGACAGAGTTCATTGAAACTGGACAAGAGGAACCACTTGCTGAGCTTCTACTCACTTCTTCAGGCAGGGAGCGATCTGGGACCGTATTGTCTTGGAGAACTGCATCAGGAGAAACTGTTCGAACGACCGTTGTTGCGGGCGTGTTTGATTCACCGAAGCAGAACGGCCAATGGATTTTCCTAATAACATCCGAACTTGAGGGCGAACGCCAAATAATTGATGATGATGAAGGGCACTTTTCAAGACTGATGGACCTTTACCCTGATGGAATTGTTACCTTGGACAAGAGAGGAAACATAACTTATTGCAACAGGGCCATTGTGGAATACACAGGATACTCAGTTGAGGAGCTGGTTGGACGACGATTTACGCTTCTAGGAGCACTCAAAGCTAGTGATATTCCAACCTATCTGCAGATGTTCACCAGCATTGTAAGAGGAATCACTCCTGAGCCAATTCAAGTAGAGTGGGAAAAGAAAGACGGAAGCACATTCACAGCTGAAGTAATATCTTCGCCACTAAGAAAGAATGGGAATGTAACAGGAGTAATTGCCATTGCTAGAGACGTAACGAAATGGACCAAGGCAGAAATCGCACTAAGAGAGAGTGAAGAGAAATTTCGACTGCTCTATGAGAACCTTCCCGATGGCATATTCCGCACAAATGAAGACGGCATTATAACGATGTGTAGTCCCAAGGGGGCAGAAATTGCAGGCTATGATATAGATGAAATCATTGGCATGCACTTCATTCAGCTAGTGCATCCGGATGATCGCCCTGCGGTACTTGAGCAATATCAAGAAAGTAAGGCGAAAGGAACCGCCATGCCAAGAGGCATTGAAGCAAGAGGTGTAAGAAAGGATGGATCTGTGATTCATTTTCATGTAACCAACACCTTGCTTATGGAGAACGGAGTTGCAAAAGGACTCCAATCACTCATTCGTGATGTGACCGAGCGACGCAATGCAGAAGAAACTCAAAGGGCTAGCGAGGAGCGCTATAGGACCATCATACAATCATTGGAAGACATAGTATTCGTGTATGATGGAGAGAATAGATATTCGCAAATCTACACCTCCGACAGGGGGCTTGTGCTCAGGCCTCCAGAAGAGCTTGTGGGCAAAACCGTTGATGAAGTTCTTCCACTGGAAGTGGCGGATGTACACAGGAGTTGCTTTGCAAGAGTCCGCGAAACTGGCGAGGGAGAGAATATAGAGTATCAGTTGGAAATTGGTGGAATCCCATACTGGTTTTCAGCAACCGTAACAATGCATGAAGACGGATTAAGCGTTGTTTCCTTGGTTCGGAACATCACCGAGAAGAAGGAAACTGAAAGGGAGTTGAGAGAAAACGAGGAACGGTTTGCCCTATTTGCGGAGAATATCCCGGGACCTGTCTATATTAAAGATGAGAATTCCAACTACGTATACGCAAACACGTTCATGAAAGAACGATTCCGTGTTGAGGAGTGGCAGGGAAAGCACACACTTGACATCTTTCCCAACGAATACGGCCAGATTATGGTAGAAGAGGATAAGATTACACTGAGAGAGGGGTCAACTCACAGACTACAGGCTGTGCCTGACCTTAATGGAACCATGCATTGGTACCAAACCTCCAAGTTTTCAATTAGGAGAGAAGGCAAACCAACACTGATTGGTGGCGTTGCACTAGATGTAACTGACCGGATTGAAGCGGAGAAAGCAATACAGGCATCGGAGAAGAAGTACAGGCAGCTTCACGAAAGCTTGGAAGATGGGTATACGAGTACTGACATGGAGGGAAGATACCTAGAGGTCAATCGGGCGTATTTGGAGATATCCGGATACACCGAGGAAGAACTGAAGTCGCGAACTTTTTGGGATTTAACTCCGCCTCAATGGCACGAAATGGAAAAGAGGATTCAGAAGGATCAAACAATGATTCGTGGATTCTCAGATCTATATGAGAAGGAATTACTTAGGAAGGATGGCACAGCAATTCCTGTCGAAATACGGGTTTACCTTCTAAGAGACGATGACGGAAAACCAATAGGAACCTGGGCATTGGTTAGAGATATCTCACTCCGAAAGAAGGCGGAAGAGGAACTCCGCAGTGAGAGAGACACTGCACAGATGTACTTGGACATAGCTGACGCAGCTATCGTAGTCGTGGATGTCGACGGCCGAATTCACTTGATGAACCGTAAGGGACTCGAAATAATTGGATACTCCGCGGTTGAGGTGCTAGGTAGAAACTGGATTGAACTAGGAGTACCCGAAAGGCTTCGGGAGCAGGAAAGTAACGCCTTTCATCAGGCGCTAGCTAGTGCCATAGGAAGTGAGGAGGACTATCTTTTGCCGGTTCTCACAAAGACTGGTGAGGAACGTCTTGTGTCATGGCGATTTCAAGTTCTGAAAAACGATGCGGGAGAGGCCATCGGGCTCATAGCATCAGGCGAGGATGTAACAGAAAGAAACCGTGCGGAAAGTGCCCTTAAGGAATCTGAAGAGCAATACCGATCCATTTTGTGGGCATTGAGTGATGCAATTCATGTTGTAGACGAGAATTTGAATATCATTCTGGTAAATCCCCGGCTTGGCAGTTGGGTTAAGGAATTGAATCTTGGTGATAACATAACTGGAATGAAATTGCCGGAAGCATTTCCATTTCTCACAGATTCAGTCTTTGAGGAATATAGAGAAGTCTTTCAAACAGGAGAGATTCTCACAAGCGAAGAGAAAACGCTCCTCGGTGATCGAGAAATCATTACTGAAGCAACTAAGATACCAATCACAAGAGAGGAGAGAGTTGCCCAAGTTGTAACTATCATCAGGGATATCACCAGCCGAGTTGAGGCTGAACAAGCTATCAAAGACTCCGAAGAAAAATACAAGCAACTAGTTGAGCAATATACTCAGGGAGTGGCTATTCTGCAAGGCCCGCCATTGGACATTGTTTTCGCCAATTCAGCCTTGGGAAAAATGGTTGGTATGACGCCTGAGGAACTTATCGCCCTTTTGCCGGAAGAAGTAGAAACGATGATTCATCCAGATGATTATGATGAAACCCTTGGGAGATTTGGAGAGTTATTGGGTGGCAGGGAAGCCTATGATGATAACTTTTCCATTCGAATAATTCGACCAAGTGGAGAGATTCGACAGATTGAGGTTCTTGGAAGGCGTGTGGACTACGAGGGGGGATACGCGATTCAGGCAGCTATGGAAGACATAACAGAACGGGTCAGAGCAGTAGAAGAACTCAGAGAATCGGAAGAGCGATACCGGAAACTCGTTGAGGAGTCGCTCCAAGGATTTGCAGTCATTCAGGATGGCAGGTATGTCTATGCAAACTCATCCTTTGCTAAAACCCTCGGAAATAGCGTTGAGGAGATACTCCAATTCTCACCTGAGGAGGTTTGGGAAAATGTCTATCCTGATGATAGACCAGAGCTCCTTAGAAGGAATGAAGATATTGAGGCAGGACGTTCGATTTCACCCCGTCACAGATTTCGCTACTTTAGAAAAGATGGGTCAATCAGATGGGTAGAGTCATTTGTGGGCAAGGTCGACTACAGAGGGCGGCCTGCATTACAAGTACTTGATGTTGATATTACTGGACGAATGGAATCGGAACAAGCTCTGCGAGATAGCGAAGCCAAGTACCGACATCTAGTAGAGCAGGCCCAACTAGGCATCATTATCGTGCAGGGATTGCCAATCAGGATTGTCTTCGCAAACAATGCTCTGAGCAAAATAACTGGGCGGTCTCAAGAGGAGCTATTGGCTCTGTCCACCCAAGAAATTGAAAACCTAATCCATCCGGAAGACTACGAGAGCTTGATGCAATCGTTTGCTGACATATTGGAAGGCCAAGCACAACCAGAGTCACCTATTATGTTACGTGTCACCAGAAGCGATGGGAAGGTTGTTTGGGTCGAAGTCCTGGGACAACGGGTTGATTATCAGGAAGATGTAGCGATACAAGCAACTGTATTGGATGTGACTGAGCGAGTTATTGCGGAAAGGGACCGCCAAAAGGCCGAGGAGGAAACGAAAGCGGCTGCAGAAACTGCGATGCTCTACTTGGATCTTCTTGGTCATGATATGCGCAACAACCTTCAGGCAATTCAAATGGCCATAGAGCTGTTTCAATTCGGGGAATCACGACCGGATCTATATCCTTCAGTTGAAAAAGTGATTGACCTGATCAAGTCCTCTGAAGCCCTGATTGATAAAGCTCATGCCACACGAGGTCTCTTAGCCGCACCACTGACGAGTGCTTCACTTCTGCAACCTTTGCGCAACTGCTTGAAGGAGATTGAAAACAGGTTTGAAGACGTTATCATTGATGCAGACTACGGAGTTGATGATGCCATAGTCAAAGCTGATGAATATCTCGAGCATCTTCTTTTGAACGTCCTTGAAAATGCAGTGATTCACAATGACAGTGAACAGAAGCAAGTTTGGGTTACCCTTTCTGAAAGGAGAGGTGGTTTCGAGATAGCTATTGCAGATAACGGGAATGGGATAAATGACTCAATCAAGAAGACTCTGTTTACTCAGGACCGTCGTTTCGGAGGACTTGGACTTCACCAAGCCAAGTCAATCATCTCAAAATACGGAGGAACCATAGAGGTTTCTGATAGAGTTCCAGGGAAATTCGATATGGGCACGAAGTTTCAGCTTTGGTTTCCCAAGGTCTAGACACTTGGTCCGCCCATGAGGAGTTCTTCGATTTGTAGGACAACCTATCCTACGAACTTGTATTTCAAGGCAAGTGTGTTCTCTGTATTTCACTACATAATGAGTAATCACAGTGTAACAATTAGTACTGCTTTCTAAGATAGGATATCTTTACTAGAGATTTGTGATCAGACCTTTGAAGAACAACCTTTGAATCTAGTCTGCGCAGGTCAATCCGTAGCCTCACAGACTCCCGGTCAATCCAAGTTTCTCTCGCGCTACGAGCCAGAATACTTGCTGCAGCAACAGCAATCTCGTCTTCAGCATGAGGCCTCTGAATTAACACAATGGAGTCAATATCAAGAACTCGCTCCAATCGAAGTTTCGTCTTTAATGTTGAGAACTCGTCGATAACTACTCTAACCTCTTTGCCCTTCAAACCAGAGTGAACTTCTGATACCGCCTTAGCGTGTCCCCATGCCAACAAGTCATTCAGATTCTTTCCTTCTCTGTGAAACTCTGCAAATCGCTCGTTAAAGGCTTTAGGGGAAATTAGAACGATCCTGTATGCGCGGCTCAGTTCCTCGATTCTTTCTGCCAGCGACTGTATTCTCTCTGGTTTCAGGTTCTTGCTATCCATTACACCCATGGAACGAAGTGATGCAGATTGAGTCGAATCTATCGCAACTGCCGCAATCACCATTGGACCTAGCCATTCACCCTTTCCGGCTTCATCTGATCCGATTGTTAGACCTTCGGTTTTAGATTTCTCATAGACTGTTCGAATTGCATTTTGAAGGGAGGCCTCCGCGGAGTCCCCTGATGCAACAACCTTTCCACTCGTGTAGGCGATAATCGTCTGCCCACGTTCTTTTATTCTAAACTGCTCATATTTGCTGGTTGCTTTGGATTCAGTTGCTCCTTTAGACTTCAGGAGTTGAGCTTTCAAATCCTTTAGTCGCTCAGGTTCAATTTTGACTACATGTGGCGACATTTGGCAAACCTCCTCTATCGTAGGTGAATAACTTCTCCGGCACTGATTATGTGAATCCGTTCTTCACTCTCAACCACAAGAGACCCGTTCTCATCAATATCAATGGCAGTTCCGGTAACAGTTTCGGCGTCTAATCCAATCGTAACCTCTCTCCCTAGTGTAACGCAGTTTCTTCTGAACTCATCTAGCGTAGCAATGAAAGAACCAATTCGTTCAATCTCCTGCAATCTGAAGTCAATGCAGTACACTATTTGAGCAACAAGTGCTGCAGGTTGGATGGTCACGCCGGATTCCCTGTAGAGGGTAGTGGCTGTATCCTGTAGCTCTTCAGGCAGTTCGTCCAGGCTAAAATCATTGTTTAGGCCAACACCAATAATCGTCATTAGGGATCCATCTTCACGTACCACAAGCTCACCTAGAATACCACCAAGCTTTCGGCCCTCAACCATGAGATCATTTGGCCATTTTAGGCGCACATTGACAGAGGAGCCTTTCCTGAATTCAATTGCTTTGTTAATGCCACCGATCGTTGCGTTTGCAACCATTAATCCCATCAGGGGAGCAAATTCATTGGAGATGCGTGGTCTAAGCACGATGCTCAGGTAGATACCACCACTTGGAGATTCCCACTTTCGCCCGTGCCTTCCCCTTCCTCCAAGCTGTCTTTCAGATATTACAAGAAGGCCCTCATCTTCCCCCTGAAGTACAAGTGCTTTCGCAGCTTCGTTTGTCGATTCCGTTTCCTCAAAATAAACAAGCCTAGTCAAGAGTATCTTTGTTATCAATTTGCGAAGGGATACATTAAGCTTGGAGGCCATAGTTCATCCATCATAGATTGATATTGCAGTTTGCAACTAAAATTGTGTCGCGGACTCATTTCAGTGAGTACTTATATTGACTGCGGAGTCTGCGGATTCCACCAAGGTGAGCCAAATGCCTAGCTTTGCAGGTGCCGTGATCCTACCAGACGAGAAGAAGACCCTTCTTTTCAAAAACCGGGACATGAATGTAAGAGATCACAAGGATGAGCTGTTCTACGATGTGGACTGTTTTGGAGTAAGAGGTGTCAACAACGTAACAGGAGAGATAGGTGGTTTGGCCATTGGTGTGAACCATCATGGTCTAGCAATTGCCAATACTCACGTCAGGAATACTGACGATCCATCCTATTACCTGCTGACTGAGCAACTCCTTATGTTCTCCAAGGATGCAGAGGATGGCCTTGAGATGGTTAGAGAGCATTTGAAAACAGGCCGCAGATACCAATGGGGAAATTTGGTTCTTGCAGACCATGACTCAATGCTGGTGATTGAACTTGCAGGAGATGAACACTCAATCGAATGGTCAGAGAGAAAGGTCCTGCGAACAGCGCACCATATCATGCTTGATACTGAGGATGCTCTGAAAGCGAATCTTGTAGGTGCTGACGGATATGAGAATTCAGTTAAGAGAGTAGAAAGAGGATATGACCTAGTCAGACAGGTCACAAATGTGAGAGATGTGTTCACTCTTCTCAAAGACCATGGGGAGAGTCCTGGGCAGGCCAGCCTTTGCAAGCATGCAGTAAACAATGATGATCCTGTTACAACAATGAGCTACGTTGTGGAGATTGATAACAGTCATGAGTCAGGCAGGCCAAAGATTGTGTTCCACGTAGCAAGAGGCAATCCCTGTCAGTCTTCCTTTGTAGCCGTACCGATTATTTTCCCAGCCGATGATGAAGTTATGAAAAGAGCGATGCAGTTCTATCATGGGAACCCATAGGACTATGCTATTTGAAATCCTCAAGCAATGTCTGTTTCACGGATAGCTTCTTGAGCATCTGCTCCATCTTCCTGACTTGCCTGGGAGTTGTGGTGCCCAACAGATTCATCATCTGTAGAGCATTTGTCGGACCGTACCCAAAGAAATGATTGTTGAAGAAGACAAAAACAGTGCCAATCTCCTCCGAAAGCTGCTCCAGGCGGAGTTTCCATTCCAGCAGCTCCTTAGGAGAGTACATGTAATTATACCACGGATCGTCTCCGTGACCGTGAAGTCGAACATATGTAAAATCAGTGGTGACTCTCATGTCAATAGGCAGACGAGGTTCATCGACAATCGTGTAAGCAAGACCGTACTTCTCGAGAAGCTCAAACACAGACGGCTTTAACCAGCTCTCATGTCTGAATTCAACAGCGTATCGATAGTCTGTATCGAGTGCGTTAAAGAAGACCTCGAGGTTTCCAAATGTAGAAACATCCCAAGGAGGCAATTGAATTAGAAGAGCCTCTAGTCTATCAATCATGGTTTTTGTCTTAGTGAAGAACTCTGATAGAGCAGGTCCCGCATCAGTCCGGAGGTCAAGCCTATTGTTATGAGTGACTGCATGTGGAATCTTTGCTGTGAAGGACTTCTCTGGTGGAAGCTCTAGCTTCAAGAATTTCATGAAATCCTCCTTGAGAGGGCCGTAGAAAGTTGCATTGATTTCTGCTATATTGAAGTAGGAGAGGTATTGCTGAATGAATCCACCTTCGTTAGAATAGAAGATTCCCTTCCATTCAGGATAGGACCATCCACATGTGCCGATGTGCAGACCTTTACGCATAGTTCTCATTAGCAGGAATACTTCCATCGTGTTTGTGTCTTACGGAGCTGACTGAGATGTTTGTCACACATCCCAATGCTTTTACTCCCTCATACCATATTATAGTGAAATGTGCGGCCGATTTAACTTCCTTACTCATAAGAAGGCTATTGGAGAAAGATTTGGCATAAAGAAATTCGAGTTTGATATTGTACCAAGATACAATATTGCTCCTGCGCAGCAAATTGCGGTGATACTGCGGGATCCAGAGGCCAGGCTTGTCGGAATGCGTTGGGGCTTTATTCCCTTCTGGGCCAAGGATCCAAAGATTGGGAACAAAATGATTAATGCGCGATCAGAAACTGTTGACACAAAGCGAATGTTCAGCCATTCGTTCAAGAAGAAGAGATGCCTAATTCTCTCCACGGGATTCTATGAGTGGCAGAAGACTGGAAAAGCAAAGAAACCAATTCATATCCGCCTAAAGTCAAGGGAGCCCTTTGCGTTCGCTGGAATCTATAGCCACTGGAAGACTCCCACTGATAAAGTGATATTGAGTTGCTCCATCCTAACTACTAACCCGAATGAGTTGCTGAAGCCAATACACAACCGGATGCCTGTCATTCTTAGTCAGGACAGGGAAGGATTCTGGCTTGATCCTGAAAACGAGGATGTAGAAGGTCTGAAGAAATTGCTCACCCCGTATCCTAGTGAGGTTATGGAGGCCTACGAGATTTCAACTTATGTCAACTCAGCTCGCAATGAAGGACCTGAGTGTACTCTGCCAGTTGAAGGAAAAAGCCAGTAGCTCAAACAAATCGCTTTTTCAAGTTATGCACTTTTAAGCTACACGTATTTTAATACTTCATTAAAACAAGATAAATTCATTCAATAAAGGTCAATTATTACCCAGAAAATTATCGGAAAGCATATCATTTCTTTTAATGCGGAATTGGAAGTTATGAGAGGCGAATACATTCAGTCTAAAGACCTTAGAATTTTGGAAGCCATGGAATACATGACGGTCAGATAGGGAAGAGCAGGACTGTCAGGAGAGCAAGATGTCAGCAGAAGCGCAGAGACATCAGAAGGAAAAGTATGGATGGAATCTTGGAATTCCTCCGCTCGATCCGGTTGACCCAAGACACTCTGTCAGTCTGATTATGATTGCACAGGCAAGAGCTGGGTATGAGTCTTCAAAGAGAATTATTGACAGGAGATTCGCTGACCCAGAGCAAAGGGCAAAGTACAACATCGTATGGGATGACACCGGTGAATCGGTACTGTCAATGAGGGAGCGGTTTGGGCAGAAGAGGTCTGAGAACCAGTAGATGCTGAAAGACGAATCCGAATTGGAAAGAAGATGAGTGTAGAATAGGATGGCACGCTAAGTGATATCTATCGTATCTTCTGGCGCTCGTTCTCGAATAACGTCTGCCCGTTTCAAAGCCTCAATTTCCTTCTCCTTGTTCTTGAAAAATGAATAGAAGAGGACTATACCAAGAACATAGAGTCCTGCCACCAGGATATAGGGCAATCTGTACAATCCTGCAGCTAGCAGGCCGCCTCCGATGTTCGAGGCGATTCCTCGGACAAGTGAATCACCAGATCTAGTGATTCCTGTGGCAGTTGCTCTTTCTTCCTTTCTCAAGCCCTCCATAAAGAACGCACTAGAAACCGGACCTGCCATATTCATGAGAACAGATCTAGAAACATAGGCTACCACAGCGAGCCAAAGCACAGGCGCCCAGGAAATCATGAGGAGGAAAGGGATAGACAGTGCTTCAGTGAATATGATAGTGCGAACCTTACCGAATCTATCAGCCAGAGCTGGAGCTAGGAAATTGCCTAGAGCAAGGATAATTGTGTTGATTCCAAAAATGACTCCTATTAGCTCAGAACTTGCTGTGAATTCATTCTGGAAGAAGAGATTGAAGAACATAACAATCATTCCAGCTCCCAAGCCAACCGATGATATGGAAACCGCATACTTTCCAATGAAGCCCCAATTTGTGACATTTTTGAATCCTATTCCGACTTCGCACTCTACTTCAACATCTTTAGTCATCGGAATGACCGACAGGAAAGCAATGCACATGGGAATGATACTAAACCAAAGGGTGAAGCGATATGCCCATATCAGAGTGCTTGCCAGACCTAGGGCATTCAGGAACACGCCGGGCAGGTAGCCACCGAGTAGATTGCCTGCTAAGACAGCAAGAAGAGAGATCCCACTGCCAAATCCAAATAGGTGCGCACGCTCCTCTGATGTAGACAGATCGGTGATGTACGGACCCCATGCAACCTGTTTGAACGCACTGAATAGACCGAAAAGAATCTGGGAAGCGATAAGTGGCAGAGGGTCAACAACGGTGTATTGAACCACTAGCATAAGGACTGATACAAAGCTGGCAAGGAGGACGATACTCTTTCTGCTTCTTCGATCTGTGAACATGCCTGCAGGAATCGCAATTGCCGCAGTAGCGAACATAGAAACAGAGAGAAAGAAACCAAGGAAGTCTTCCTCAAAACCGGGCAGATCAACCATATAGAGATTGAACACGACATTGCTAACTCCGAATGCAAACGATTGCATAGCGTTTGCTGCAATCCATAGCCGAGCATCTCTCTTGAACAACCTCATTTTGTCCAAGTATCCAAGCTTAGCTTCAGCAATCATAGTCACTCATGTCGCTCCAGAATGTGTTATACATCTTGTTCGAAACACGAAGCTCCTTTATTCATTACCCTAGGCGCAGTAACCGCAAGGCTAAAACCACACCCTCGCACCATGCAACTCTATGAAATACATTGACCTCCGAAGTGACACGGTTACCAAACCAACTGACGAGATGATTCAAGCGATTGTTAAAGCCCACCAAGAAGATAGGTTTGGTGATGATGTGATAGGGGAAGATGAGGTTGTAAATGAACTTCAAGAGAAGGCTGCAAGAATTTTAGGGAAGGAAGCGGCACTCCTGGTCACTTCTGGTACGCAGGGCAATGTAATAGCTCTTCTTGCCCAAACTAAACGTGGTGATGAGGTAATTGTCGAGGAGCAATCACACACCTTCATGTTCGAAGGAGGTGCGATGTCTGTATTGGGAGGGCTATACCCTAGACCTGTCAGAGGAGTCGAAGGATATATCCCTCCACAGACATTAAGAGATGCGATTAGGCCTGATGACGCTCATTACCCTCATTCCGGAATAGTTGTAGTAGAGAACACTCACAACTACGCAGGAGGAACAGTCACGACTCCAGGGCAGGTGAAGGCATTATCAGAAGCTGCCCGGGAATACGACCTTCAGATTCATTGCGATGGAGCCCGCTTGTTCAATGCTGCAGTCGCACTTAATGTTCCAGCCAGGAAACTAGTATCTGACGTCGACTCCGTTCAGATTTGCTTGAGCAAAGGACTATCAGCGCCAGTGGGTTCCATCGTGGCAGGCACTGAGGAATTCATTCATGACGCCCATAGATTGCGAAAGAAACTAGGCGGAGGAATGAGGCAAGCAGGGATAATAGCAGCTCCAGGGATTATTGCGCTTGAGAAGATGGTTGATCGACTTGCTGAAGATCATGCAAACGCAAAGCTGCTTTACAAGCGACTATCACAAATTTCAGGGATTAGTATAAAGGAGCCGCAGACAAACATTCTCTTCATCGGGTTGGATAATCTAAAGATAGGCACTCTGGAGCTATCGCAGGAATTAAAGAAGCAAGGAATCCTGGTTTATGGAGGGTACGGCACGAGAACTCGTTTCGTCCTGCATCGAATGATTAGCCGCGAAGACACCCTTCGGACTGCGGATGCCGTTACTAAGATTCTCCAAGCGTAGGTCTATTGCTTCTGACTTAGCTCCAGCAAAACTCCGCCCGTTGATTTGGGGTGAATGAAAGCAATCTTCATGTTGTGAGCTCCAATTCGTGGTTCCTTGTCAATTAGCATAGCTCCATTCTTCTCATGCTTTCCCAAAGCCTCTTCGATGTCATCTACTAGAACTGAAATATGATGTATTCCTGAACCACGCTTGGCAAGGAATCTAGCCACAGGGCTGTCATCTGAGGTTGGCTCCAACAATTCAATGCGACTCTCCCCTATCTCGAGAAAAGCCACCTTCACCTTCTGTTCAGCAACTACCTCAGATCCCTTGTAGTCAAGCCCAAGGCTATCTCTGTAATATGGGAGCATTTCCTCAATGCTTTCGACAGCAATTCCAATGTGGTCTATCTTTTCAACGGTCATTCCTATTTCCCTCACAATATGTCTGGAGCCTTGTATTCTCCGAACACACTTCGCAGAACACTGCAGATTTCACCGAGAGTTGCATACGCTTTCACTGCATCAAGCAGGATGGGCATCAAGTTGTCGGACCCCTTTGCAGCAGTTTCCAGGGCTTCCAGAATCTGATCTACTGCGCCCTGATCTCTGTTTCTACGAATCTCCTTCAGTCTATTCACCTGTGCCTGCTCAGTCCTCGGATCCACACGCAGATAGTCAAATTCCTGCTCTTCTTCCACAGTAAATTCATTAACACCGACTACAACACGATGCTTCCGGTCAACATCACGTTGGTAGCTATAGGCGCTTTCATGAATCTCACGCTGAATGAATCCCTTCTCTATAGCCATAATGGCACCTCCCATGGAATCAGTTCTTTCAAGGTAGTCAGCAGCTCCTCTTTCAATTTCGTCAGTCAGAAACTCTATGAAGTAAGAACCAGCTAGGGGGTCAATTGTATCGCCAACACCGGTCTCATAGGCAATGATTTGCTGAGTTCGAAGAGCAATTTGAACAGAATCCTGAGTTGGAAGAGATAGTGCCTCATCGCGCGAATTAGTGTGGAGCGACTGCGTTCCTCCTAGGACTGCTTGTAGTGCCTGAAGAGTAACTCTAACCACGTTGTTGTCAGGCTGCTGAGCGGTTAGAGTGCATCCCGCAGTCTGGGTATGAAATCTCATCATGAGCGATTTGTCATTCTGCGCCCCGAAGCGTTCCTTCATGATTCTGGCCCAGAGTCTTCTCGCCGCCCGGAATTTGGCAATTTCTTCAAAGAAATCAGAGTGACTTCCAAAGAAGAAGGACAGGCGCGGGGCAAAGGAATCGATATCAAGACCTGCCTTCACTGCAGCTTCCACATAAGATATGCCATTGGCAATAGTAAACGCCACTTCTTGCACGGCTGTAGAGCCAGCTTCTCTAATGTGGTACCCAGAAATTGAGATTGTGTTGAAACGAGGCAAGTTGTCACGGCAAAAACTGAATGTATCAGTAATGAGTCGCATAGACGGCTTTGGAGGGAAAATGTAAGTGCCCCTTGCCACGAATTCCTTTAGAATGTCATTCTGGATAGTCCCCTGGAGTTTGTCCATGGAAACGCCTTGTTTCTCAGCAACAGCGATGTACATGGCCAGTAGGACTGCGGCAGGGGCATTGATTGTCATAGAAGTGCTAACCTTGTCCAGAGGGATGGAATCGAATAGAACCTCCATATCAGCCAGAGAGTCAATAGCGACACCTACTTTCCCAACTTCTCCGTGGGCATAGGCATCATCAGAGTCATAACCTATCTGAGTAGGTAGGTCAAATGCCACTGAGAGACCAGTCTGTCCCTGTTCAAGCAAGAATCTAAAGCGTTCATTTGTTTCAAGGGCGGTGGCGAAGCCGCTATATTGACGCATGGTCCATAATCGACCACGATACATTGTTGGTTGAACGCCTCTAGTGAAAGGATACTCGCCTGGAAAACCCAAATCGTTCTCGTAGTTAAGCTCCTTAGTATCAAGTGGAGTGTAGAGCCGTTTGATTGGGAGACCTGAAATTGTCTTGAACTCCTCACTTCGCTCTGGGAATTTCTCCAGAGTCTTCTCAACAGTCTTTTCCCTCCACTGTCTTTCAGCACTGGAGAGACGCTCTTTGTCATTCATGATTTAGCACCCGTCCCTGTATTTTAGCAGAAAATCAGTTACTAGCTTCTCAGCCACAGTATAGGGATCCTCAGTACGCTTTGCAATCTTTGAGATAGCTTCATCGTATTCAGGTCGACCACGAAGCTCTGTAAGCAATTGATGAGTTAGCTTGTACTCCATTATTTGCTCCAATTCATCCTTACTGCGTTGCAGCCCCCGCTCCTCCAAGAGGCCACTAGAGCGTAGATACTCAATATGCTCACCAATTGTATCAGCAAGCTCAGAGATCCCCTCTCCACTACGCGCATTGGTCAGAAGAACTGGAGGTCTCCAGGGCTTCTCGCGTGTGTCAATATCAAGCATGGCGTTGATTTCAGCAACTTTTCGTTCGGCTCCATCCAAGTCGGATTTGTTGACTACAAAAATGTCAGCAATCTCCATAATACCTGCCTTAATCGCTTGGATGTCATCTCCGCTGCCTGGAACATCGGTCACAATCACAGTGTGAGCCAACTCGATGATCTCGACTTCCGACTGACCTGCCCCAACTGTTTCGACGAGAATCACATCCTTGCCAAAGGCATCCACCGCCCTTACTGCGTCTGATGTTGCACGAGCAAGGCCACCCAAATGACCACGGGTACCCATGCTACGAACGTAGACCTCCTTGTCAAGAGCGTGCTCCTGCATCCTAATACGGTCACCAAGCAGAGCTCCCCCTGAAAAGGGGCTTGAGGGATCCACACAAATTACACCAATCGTTTTGCCTCGGTCACGAAGTTCCTTTGTGATTCTAGTTACAAGCGTGCTCTTCCCTGATCCCGGAGGCCCGGTGACACCTACGATATGAGCTCGTCCAGTATGCCGATAGAGCCGTGCGAGAATTCGGGGGGCATTGGCGTCCTCATCCTCAATAAGAGAGATCAGCTGTGCAAGCGCACGTCTGTTGCCTCCAAGAACACCATCAGCAAGCTCTTCCACAGACAACAGAACCGGCCCCACTAGTAAATCAATCAGGACTTCACATTTGTCTTGATGTATTCAATGATGTCCTCGAGAGGAGTACCTGGGCCGAAAATCTCTGCAATGCCTGCCTTCTTCAGCTCCGGAATATCGTCCTCGGGAATAATGCCACCGCCAACAACAAGGATGTCATATCCACCCTCCTCTCTCAGCAATTCCATGATTCTCGGAAACAGAGCCATATGGGCGCCGCTAAGGATGCTTAGACCAATGCAGTCGACCGACTCATCGATTGCAGCTCTCACAACCATCTCAGGAGTCTGTCGGAGACCTGTGTAAATCACTTCCATCCCGGCATCTCGAAGTGCGCGAGCAACTACTTTTGCGCCGCGATCATGCCCGTCCAATCCGGGTTTAGCAACGAGAACACGTATCTTCTTGGTCGAATTCAAAAGCCCACCTCTCTATGGTTGGACAACGAAGAACTTCTCGTGACGATATAAAGGCTTTCGATTACAGGAAAACTGCAAAGTTAAAAGGACCGTTTTCAAAAGACTACATGAGGAGGAGATCGGCCTGAGTGTAACCCCTGATGAAATGACCCAATATGACTGGTTTAGCCAAGCAAGGATACACGAGGTTGCTGGCGATTTGGAAGAAGCCCTCAAGGCTTACGAGGCCGCAATAAATATTGACCCCGAATTCGCCAAGGCTTGGTTTTACAAGGCAAAGCTACACCTTCAGCTGGGTCAGAAAAAGCAGGCAAAGGAAGCTGCTGAAAAAGCCCTAGAGTTAGAACCCAAATGGGAAAAACATGTGAAGAAGTTGCTGGAAACATGATAGTCAATTCGCTTCCATGCTCATGATGAGGATTCTACTTGAGTGCCTCAGATGAATCTGGGTAGAGGAGAACATATACTGCCTGATTCAATGTCAGAATGTTGCTCTTCACCCATTCAAAAACCATATCGACGTTTTCCTTGGATGATACCTTTGCCAGAGCTTCAAGTGTTGCCTTACGAGTTGCATCCGTTTCAAGTAGCTCTTCAATGGTCCTTACGAGGATCAGCTCTCGAACATCTGGACTTGTTTGAGTAAGCCAGTACAGAACATTATCGCGGGTCTCTGATTTCACTCCTGAATGAGAAGCCGCCTCTCTAAGCGTAGTGGAGATGGCTTCGAAGACATCCTTGTCCTGGATGTCCTTCAGCTCGCTTTCAATTATTGATACAATATCCTTTGAGATTTCAGGATCAGCCCTGAGGATATCAACTAGGTCATCACGAGCCTTCATTGGTCCTTCAGCGTTATCATCCCTAGTCAAGACTATCTCATCTCCATTATAAGGGAGTAGGGACTCGAATATCTAGAATATAGATGTTGCTCGTCTAGTTACGAGATGTGTTGGAGGAGCTCTGAAATAGATTCAATCACAAGGTCAGGAGCATATTGAGAGCCATGTTTCGAAAGATAATCCTCTAACGGTAAATTGCGGTTATTGAGCCATATGCAATCTAAACCCAGAGATTTTGAGCCAATAATATCAGCCACAAACTCATCCCCAATATATAACGTGTTTTTGGAGGTGGCTCTGAGTGTTGCCATTGCATGTTCAAATGGCTGGGGCATGGGTTTGTATGCCTGAGAAACACCTCCATCAACAACTGCAGCAAAATACTTGCTAATGCCGATTCTCTCCAATATTACCTTCGCATGTCCCTCGAAGGAATTCGTTATAACTCCCATAGCAAGGCTTCTTCTTTGAATGAATGACAGAAGCTCGCTTACTCCTGGGGCTATCTCCGAGAGCTCAAGGTGGAGGTCTTTGAAGACCTGGGTGGCCTCAATTATTATTGCACTAGTAGCAGGAATCTCCAAGGCGGCCAGTGTTGTGCTAATTGCATCGTGCACAACTTGAAATGGAGTCTTGTAAGGCCGGCCGTTTACTATAGCCTTAATCTCAGATCTATAATGCTTCACAAGCTCGGTAACATAAGCTTGCAGAATGTCTACCGAACTGGACTGAATCTTTGAAAGGAGCCATTCGCTTGCTCGAATTGGGTATCGATGCGTGTCTGTTAGCGTTGAATCAAGATCAAACACAATTGCACGATATTTCTCAAGATTGATGTCACTCACGCGAAAACCGACTCCGCCATCTTATCCACCTTTCCCAAGGTAGATTCCATTTGGATCAAGTTTGTGCATAATCTCAATCTGTTCCTTAGAAGGCTCGGGGGTTGTCGGAACATCGTCGGGAACTATTAAGTCAAACATAATGTTGTCCAATACATCCTGAATCGTGTATCCCGGATGTACAGATTTTAGTCGTATCTTGAGAGAATCCGGATCAAAATCCATTTGGCAAATATCAGTGATTACAACATCGGGACCTCCACCGACAAGCGACCATTTCTTTCGAGAGCCCGGCCCCTCCATATGGCCCGGACTTGTAAAGTAATCAAGCTTCTTGAGGAACTTGCGCTTATCATGCGTCATCATCAGAATCAACCGCTTTGCAGAGGAAGCAATGTCATTACCCCCACCACTGCCAGGAAGTTTCACCTTTGGATTCTCAAAGGGACCAATATAGGTAGTATTGATGTTACCATATTCATCAATCTGAGCGGCCCCTAGGAATCCAACGTCTATTCTGCCCCCCTGCAAGATGAAGCCAAGGGTTTCTATAAGGCCAATGGCTGCTGAGCAACCGTAGTAATATCGCGTGTCTGCGACAGAGAGAGGCACTTCTCGAGGACGAGCATCAATGAAACCGGCTTCCGAGATGAGGTTCATCCTGGGCGCGTGGGTCTCCTTGGCGAGCAGAGCAGCTAATAGCGGCATACCTGTGCCTCCAAAGACATTCTCACCATCCCTGACATGGCTGGATGCACAAGCTACCAAGAACTCGATCTTGCTGTATTCGACCATCCTCTTACCTCCTAGTATCCATACGGATCCTTTGCCTTGAGCTTGTTCAGATTTGCCCATCCGATTTTTTCGAGATACTCTGCATGGGTTTCCACTCCAAGGATGTAGTCGTTAAGATACTCCTGCCAGCCTTCTTCATCTCGTGTGAGCATATGGAACATCTGAAGGTGCTCCAAATCATAGTCGTAGTAATTGTGACACATCATCGGGTGAGCAGTGAATGGGAGAATCACCACATGGTCAACATACATCGCAGGAATCTTCGTCTGGTCTGGGTGCGACCGGATTTCCTCCTCATCAATCAGCTCTTCAGCCAATACAATCAATTTCTTACCGCACCGGGAGCCTTCGATATCCTCGCCAACAATACCATCAATTTGGGCATTCCCTGTCATATCAACTCTTTGAACATGAACAATACTAAAGTCAGGTTTGATGGAAGGAACAAGACAAATCTTCTCACCCGTGAAGGGGCAGTCAATGACCTTAAGCTTCTGGTCTCCTTTGAATCGAGCCAATCTTGCCATATCCGTACCCATCAGACTTCGGATAGGCATAAAGGGAACATTCAGAGCACCTCCAAGAAAACGCATAGCCATAGCCAGGTTGCTGTAGTCCTCAACCCGTAGTTTACCCTCAGCTACTCTTCGGCGGGCGTTGTTTGAAAGACCAAGCGCTTCAATGGCAGTGAAAGCAATCTCAAATCGATCGGCAACTCCGGATCCACACATTATCTCCAAGTCTACCTCCGAGCCACATGTTTGGATGTTTAGATTTCGTTTCTTCTGCCGCACCAATTCGTGTGCAAAGGCAATTGGTGCGCGTTGGTAACCAAAACCACCCCAGAACAACTCTGAGCCATCTGGAACCATCTTCGCAGCCTCGGCTAGTGTAATGCGTTTGTCTTCAACCTCTGGTTCTGTCAAGTGGGTTCACCCAGTTTCTGATGTGCTATCTACTTTTTGCGGCAGTCAGACCACTGCCTTTTATCTTTGACTCACAAAGAACCTAGATTAAGAAAGAGATAGAAGTGAAAGGAAATCCCCTTCACTTCACAGGCATGTTATCCACTTGGCTTCTTTCTAACGAACCTTGAAAGAAAGGCGAATCCAAGCAAAACAATTACAGCGAAGCTGGCGGAGCCAGCCACTATAGAGACAGTGAAATCTGCAGGCGCCCCTGTGGTCGTGGTCCTCCAAGCGCCAGACGTTGTTGTCCAAGTGTTAGTGGTTGTATACGGAGGATTCCAAGCTGTCGTGGTTGTGGGTATGGTAATGTCATCTGGCGGCGACTCTACAGCATCGTAAGCCGTTAACACTAATGCAGTATATCCCTCAACGATGATTCCATAGTCGAGAGCAATCGAGATGACTTCGTCACGCCGAGAGAGATCCTCACTCAAGAGGCGCTGTAGCTCGAGGAGGTAGGAAATCCTATGTTGAGCCCAAATGTATTCTACATGGGGCTGATCAAATGGTGCATCTGTAGCAGAGTTCTCGTAATTCTCTGTGCCGGTCACATAGGCGATGGATGTTTGTATGTCCACTGACTCTAAATAGCGACCACTAATCACGACCTCGGAACCATTGAAGAATGGAGAGTCCTCAAGAGGCTGCAATGTGTTCACATCTTCCGCGCCATTGACCTGAATGCTGTAGGAATGAGCTATTGGAGTGGCAAATTGCTCATAGAAATCAAATAGTTTGCTTGCTGCATTATCATCCGGCTGAATGAATGCGAAGAATCCGCTGTTCTGCGCGGCAAGATTGGCCATGAGATTTTCATCTGCCCCTGATCCGAAGGCAACTGTCGAGATTGAAACGTCCAATACATTGGCTTCCTGAACGGCCGCAAGAATCCCTTGAGTAGATACAATCTCACCAGCAGTTGGCAAACCATCAGATAGCATGAACATTACTTTGACATAATCACCTTCATAGAAAGTTCTCAATCCTTCCATGCATGCTCCGTGGAAGTTGGTGCTCCCACTGGCGTATGTGCCACTTATCCATGTCTGAGCGGTTTCCACGTTCGCCTCAGTTGCTGAATGGGGTTCTACCCATAGGATATCAACTGTTGTGTCGAATCTGACAATATTGAACACGTCGTATGGACCCAAGTCTTCCACCATAGCATTGAATGCGGTTTTTGCCTGTTCCATTTTCTGGTCTCCCATTGATCCGGACTTGTCAATGACAAATACATATTGTCTGTAAGCTCTATCAGAAACCTCTGTAATGCTTGGCGCTAGGAGATAGGTGAAGAACTTGTCACTCCCATTATCATGAACGAGGAGTTGACTCCCGCCAGTCTGTCTATCTAGTCCATAAGTAAGCCTGATCCAATCCGGAAGTGAGAACTCCGGAGCTGAATACTGCAATCGAACTCCATTAGCTAGATCTGTTGCAGTAAAACTTGGGATGCCAGTAATGCCATATCCAGCAATGGGACCATAGTGTGATTTTATGGTCATATCAAAGGAGAAGTCAGTCCAAACTACTTGCCCAACAGCAATTGGAAGTCTAAGATTGTAGAGTCCAGAGTCTCTTGTTAAGAGACCCTCAACGTAGACAGAGAGAATAGCCACCGTATTGTTTCGTACGTTGAGGGTCACTCTGTATCCGCCGTATTCACGTACAACAAGAGCTGCGGTTTCATTAGCTTCCACGCTGGCGTTGAAGACATCAATTGCCTGCTCCTCACGCATTGCTCTCCCCCAGTAGATTTCCTCACCAATTGCAACCGACATATTGCTGAGTCTAACACCCTCCTGTAACGCGAAGAACCAACTCACCTCACGGGCAGTTTCGGAGGCAGAGTTGTCATACATGAGAGAATATGTCACATTAGCGTAATTGTCCACGATTTCCCCGGCGACCGTCATAGAACTAGGTTGTAGTTCGGTCTGAGCTGACACATGCAACGGAGTGCTGGTCAGTATGCTCGCCACCAGAAGCACAAGTATTGTCAATCCAATAATCCGAACGCCGCGCATGCATACGAACTAGCGTTCCTTTGATATGTTATCTCCTGTGTCAAAGCAGACACATGAACATGCGCTCACCCATTCATACCGAAGCGTAAGTGTATATGAATACACATAGAGTTGATTCATTCCTCTCTATTAGGATCTTTAGCCTTCTTACGATTCTTCTTCCCCTCAGTCTTCCAGCAGTCAATGCACAACTTCTTGCCTGCCTTGACTCTCTTTCCATACCTGTAGATTGTGCCGCAAGTATCGCATGACATTATAGAAATCGAGCTGCCATTGATTGATTAAGTCTACGATGTAGTCGATTTCAGATTCTTGACTATGGTCGCCTCCTCACAAACACCGCTGCAATAAGAACCACAACGACTCCTATGGCAACCCCTGCAATAGGCAACATAGGAAGCATATCTGATACATCCGTGGTTGTGGTAGTGGTTGATGTGGATGTTGTAGCTGACGTGGTAGTAGTTGTGGTTGTTGTGGATGTAACTGGATAGGTCCAGGTTGTGGTGTTGCATACAGTTGGAGATTCGTCAATCAGCCATTGCGATATTGTAAGTAGAAGAGGCCATTCCGAATCAGGATCATCGTAGCTGTCCATGTAATCGGTTCCATCACGATCAGAGTTCTCCTCATACTCGAAATGGGGACTTGAGATGAAGAGATTTCCTTGCCCATATCTAGATGCGACAAGCGCGGGTTGGTTATTATATGTGTAGTTTGCGATTATGATAATCTCCTGCGCTTCGGCTGGAACAAGATAGCGACCCGTTCTAAATAGCACTGACATCGTTTCAGGGTACTCGGACAAATTAGGTCCTTCGGGATCATTCTGAATCCTTACATCGGTTATGAGCGTGTGACCTAGGGTGTCCATCCCATAAGATGTACCGTTTATGAAACCTAGGTAGTACGTTTCATCATGGCCCTCAAAATAGCTGTCAGTGATGGCTATAGTAAAACTACCTCGCACTCCAATATAGGAACCTCCTGCCGCTACCCAGTCGCGTATCATGTCTTCAGCCGAAGTTCCGAGATAAGCCTCCATAACTGGGCCAAGACCCTCAGGAATCACGAATATCTCGAAAGCCCATAGGGCACCATGAAGTATGTCAGTTGAATTGATTATCTCCACTGTGGCATTCATCCAATTGAACATGTGATAAAGCGCACCTCTACTCTCCTCTACTCTTGGGTCCGTTGGAGAGAAGTATCCCTCTAGAATCGCCACTCGGACTCCTGACAAATCTGTTGAAGTACTTGCAAACAGAGGTGTTATTTCAACGCGCTCTGACTGGACAACCATCACACCATGAATTGGCACAGCAGCAAGTCCGACTAAGAGAATGAGAGGGAGAAGCGCGCATGTTTTCCCATTTGACATGTCTCTATCTCCATCCACTACAGAGTCGATGAAAAGAAGATACATCATAATAGAATAATAATGGGGGTCGGCGCAATCTGACGTAGCTGGAAGGTTTTCGCACTGGGATAGAATCGAAATGAGAGAGTGGTGCGCGGCACACCACTCATCTCCATCGAGATGGTTAGAACAAGCTAGACAATACGGCTCCAAGAACGAACTCCGCGGAACTCGCTTGACTTAACAAGTCCTCGCTCTTCCATGTTTTTAAGATGCCATTGGAACTCATTCTTATTCAGAATGATGTCGCCACAGAGCAAGTTAAATTTCTGAAAGAGTGTAGCCTCGAATTCAATTATTGCCTTCCCAAATGCCCAGAGGATTAGATCCTCAACCTCTGGAGGAACTGTGTTCGGGGGCACTTGTGGAATGCCTGTTATGCGTGCATCAACTATCTCCAAATAGATCACCACGTAGAGCATTCTCATGAGTATATATAATGACCATTAGAGAGAGTGCAGAACTTGAATTCAAAAAGGCGTTCATAATGCTCTAAATGCCCGCTAATCCTTTCTAATGATTCAAAAAGATTTATTCGGTTTTTAGTATGCGCTTTAGAATATAACAGACTAGTCAAAAAGAGATGATGGGAGAGGACCAAGACACCATCACTAAAGCTCTTCGTTTTGCCAAGAGATCCTTCCATGTAACGCCCATCCAATAAATTCAATATAGTTAACTTTATATGCGGTATGCGTTTTCCGAAATTGAGGGAGACGAGTTGAATAACAGTCTTAACAAATTTCAAATTGCAAACATATTAGCAATCATTTCAACGATAATATTCAATGCTCTAGTAAACATAATTCCACTAAACGGCGTTACTTCAGGAGAAGTTTCAGACTCCTTTCCGAGTCTATTCACTCCGCCGGGATACGTTTTCTCAATATGGGGTGTCATCTACACCCTCCTAATCGTATTCATGATCTATCAGGCTCGTTCAAGTCAAAGCGATGCCTCATACTTGAAGCAGACCGCCATCTTTTATGTTATCGGAGGTATCATCAATATCTCATGGCTCGTATTGTTCCATTATTCCTTTGGACTGCCAGCCATCTATGCATTTACTCCAATTCTTATTGGGCTCTTTCTCGTGATTATGCTTTACACTTACGTCAAGCTTGAGATTGGGAAAACAAGTGTACCTCTGGGAGAGAAGCTTGCTGTACACCTACCAATTAGTGTCTATGCAGGTTGGATTTCACTGGCAAACATCGCAAACATTGCATCAGTGCTTAACACTATCATACCAGGAATCCCCATCTCGACACAGGAATTGTGGACCGCTCTGGTAATCATTGTTGCCTTGGTCATTACTCTTCTCATGCTAGTGATTCGTCATGACTTTGCCTATGGACTTGTTGTCATATGGGCAACAGTGGGGATAGCTTCTAAGCAGATGGCAATTCCAATCATCTTCTACGCAGCAATTGGAACAGCAGCAGTTGTGGCGTTAGCCATTCTACTATTGCCAATATTGACAAAGAAAGGATTTGCTTCATATTACTTGCGAAGTGGCGAGTAGAAAAACGCAGAATAGGTCATTGCCGAGTGAGGATTACTCGGCATTGGCCATATCTTTTGTTAGCCACAAAAGGAATGCAATAGCAGTCATTATTCCAATTGCCGCTCCTACCAGAAAGTAAACGCCTCCAACTAAAATGTCTGGTCCAGAAAGCAATGAAGCCATAAACAACGGGGAGAATGCATCAACAGCATAGTGGATTATTATGCATGGGATGAGGCTTTCTGTTCTTATGAAAAGAAGCGCCAGAAATAAGCTGCCCATGAATACAAAAATCAGCTGCCCCAGCATTTCCAACAAGGGTCGGCCCGCGAGGAGATTAATCAAATGGGATAGCGAGAAGAGAACCGAATTCAACACGACAGCTCTCTTCAAACTGAATCTCTTCAAAAGCAACGTCAGAATTAGACCACGCCATCCAATTTCCTCCCATAGACCCGGATTAATGGAGTATATGATGGACGGATTAGTCGGATTCACAATCAAGCTCAGGTCAAGAGTCCATCCACCATAAAGAAGCGCTGCAAGAAAAATGCCTCCAAGATTCAGTAGAGCTCCAACTACAGTAATTAGTGCAAGGCGGCCTCTTGGAGAAAAGCTAGTCAGACTAATACTCCTGAGAAAACCCTTGAACGGTTCTTTCCCATTTGGTAGGTGCAATACAAATGGCACAATCATGAACCAGAGTATCAATCGGACAGCAAATCTGAAAGCTAAACCAGTCAAGGTGTCAAAGATTCCTGTTACAAACCAACTCAGAATCAGTGGTGTCAGTACAAAGAATGTGTTGAGGATAATAAGAACAGCAACAGCAATAATTGGATTCTCAAGTAACTTCCATCTGTATTCGGTCATCTGTCCATCTCATCTCCTCAGCGAAAACCAAGTTGGCGTGCTGAGTTTCAGTATATAGGGATACTCGCTCAAGCAAGCGACACTAACAGAGCGTCAAGTTTCCATTTTTCGGATTGTCTATGAGCTACAAATCCTAAAATTATCTTGAACGTATCTCTAAGCATCTATGTTTCCGAATCTGAGACTAGACCGTCAGCTGCAATTTGTGGCGAGTAAAGCTCTAGTCTATTCGAAGTGATTGAAATGCCTGAGAATCACAGAATGAGCAGTCGCAGACCTGTTGCACGGCAGTGCACAATGAGTCAGAGAGAGTTTCTGAAAGTAGGAGTGCCATTAGTTGCAGTAATTCTCCTACTGATACCTATAGGCTCAGTCGATGTCGCCCTTCAAGGATACTCCGAATCACACCATGGCGATGATGAGAAAAATGCGCCTGCGTCAAATCTGATAAGTGTCAATCTCCCGTATTTCGTAGAGTCGGTTGCTACAGGGAATACTACTCACGGCAGAGGAATTGCCTGGATTTTCAATGACACTCTTCGCTTCAAGGATCCGGTGAACTATATTGATGCTTCAGTGAATATCGGAATCGGAGACCCAATCTTTCGCACACTAATTGGTGCAGATATGGATATGGATGGTCATACAGAGTTCTTGTTCATGAAATTCAATATGACGAACCTGAACCTAGTGGTTGTCGATTTTGACGGAGGCGGTTCAACGACAGAATACAACTATGACGCAGCAGCAGATCCGCAGGGAATCATTGTTGGTGATTTTAATGGCGATGCCTTGATCGATGTGGCAGTCTACAATAAAGCCAGAGTCGTCATGAAGGATTTAAACACTGACACGCCCATGGGAATGTTCACTGTGCCAAATTCCCTCACGGATCTAGTCGTAAAGGCGGTTGTAGGCGATTTTGCATTAGACCCAGGTGAGGAGATTGCGGTGCTGTATATTACAGATGACGCAACAAGCCTAGAGAAAACTCATGTGGAAACCATTGCTGGTAATGGCACTCCAATTGACCATGTTGAGTCACTCCCAATGGTTCGCGGATTTGATATTGTTTCATTTGAGCATGAAGGAAACTTCGATAATCTTGCAGTGACCATGTATGACCACCCAGCTATGCAGAGTGTTCTGGTTGGATTCCATGGAAATTTGACTGGTAGATTTGAGCTCAGAGATGACAAATACATTGGGAATTCCTATGTGAAAGTAGGTCATTTCAACATGGACTCTCAAGAGGACCTAGTCGTTGTCCCAGGGCAATACTTCAATTTGCTCACGGTTGATGGAGCAGATGGAAAGGTCATAAGAGTTTCAGCTGAAGAGTGCATCAGTATGTCTGCGAATGCGTTTGCAACGGGACTGCTTGACTCGGATTCTTATACTGATATCGCAATAGAAGGCGAGAGGGGGCAATTTGCATTGTATAGGGGATTCAATGCGGAAACGGGTTATGAAGATCCAAGACTGCCAGCTCCCTTTGAACAGATTCATGCCTATGACATTAATGGGGATGGCAGGGACGATGTAGTGACTCTCTACGGACAAATCAATGTCCTCCTCAGTGATACTGAACCGCCCCAAGTGACGCTGGATCCTCTTTACCCAACTCATCCAACTATCTACGATCCCTACTTGAAGGTTGAACTAACTGCTACAGATGAGATGTATGTGCAAGAAGCCTTGGTCTACATTCGTCCTGCTGATCTGATAGTATCAGAGTATCAAGTTAATGAAATGATTGAGGCGCAAAATGGAAAGTTCATCTTCTTCGAAACAGGTCTGCTCCCTGGCACTTATGAATACTATATTGAAGTTGTGGACCCGTATCTGAATACCTACTCATACGGCAATTTCACGAATCCATATACCATGAAGGTCGAAGGACACCTTGCTTCCGGAGTACATTACAACGTCACATTTGACCAGGCACAGAGACATATCTTGGCTTTGGGAAATAGCTCTCTTGGTGAGGACCGCATCTACACTGTCATTTCGGATTCGGGACTCAAGACCACGAGCCTGAGGGCTTTCGACACAGACTTCAATAAACTTGGTGAGTTCATTCTTGCCGAAACTATGACTGATGAGTCATTTGAGGTATACACGGGTATGTTCGATGGTGATAACGTATTGGACCCAATCCTCATCGGAAATAACTATACTCATACTAGGATATGGGCGTTCAATGGTAATACATTCACGTCTTGGAGAAATGCCACCTACAATGCCAGACCCATGTTATATGATCATGGAATGATCATTGTAGATGATGATGGAGATGCAATCGACGAATTAGCCTATGTCGGAGTGAATATCACTGGCGCCTTCCTCATCCGAGCAGATGGCGGCTTTGCTTCATGGTCTGAGGCAGATCTGAAGGAAACATCGGCTGTCACGGATTACGTGTCGGTCAATATGTTCGGCACGAACCCCCAAATTGCCATATTGAGAGATAACTGCGAACTCGACTTCTATCATCTCAACAATGTGACTTATCTGAAAACGCTCAACTACACTTCTCCAGGCTCGACAATTTCTGACGAACCGTTCAGTATTCAGGTATACGAAAACTCTACACACTCAAGTGCGCAGCTGATGGTGGTCTATCGAAGTTGGCTAATAGACGTGCCAACGAACTATGTCTGTCTTGTGGATGAGAATACTGCCAACGTGGGTGATTGGCCCAGCTATACGTTTACTGGTCAACATATCAGAGTAACACTTCCATATGACATTGATAATGACCTAGTTGACGAACTATCCTACATCGATGCCAGCGGGAACGCGTCGCTTTATGAGCTAACCTCCGCAGCTGTCGAGTCATGGTCGGTGTATGTAAGTGAGGCAATACCCAGAAGTGGGATAGTACTTGACTTCGATGGAGATGGCAATATGGAGTTTGTCATCTCAACAGCAGACGACCGCCTTACCGCAATCAGTTTCGATGGTAGAATCGACTACAGAGCCAATACAGGCACCGCTTTCAACATGGCCCCCATTGGAGATGTGGATGTTGGCGCGGGAGATGACATATTGGCATTCCCAATTTTCAAAGCTCGAAATTCATTGGCGATAATCCGTAATATTGACCTCCTCTATAACCTTGATGTCACGTTTGACCTTGAAACCAATCTGACCATTCAGGGAAGTAGTCTATGGGCAAATGCCACTGTTCTGAATGTATATGGCGAGCCGGTGAGTGATGCCTCAGTTTCGCTAATTGCTTCATACCGGTTTGGCATTGGAACTTCTGAGCAAACAATGGGAATGGTCTATGATGATATTGCTGGGCTTTACAGTACAACAGTAGCGCCGAATTGGCCAATGGGCATGGTGAACTTGTCACTGTCTGTAGGCCACTCGTATTATGACTCTGTAAGCTATGAATTCGTGAATGCTCTCAGAGTGGAGTCACCTCTGAGTATCACTCTGTTCACAGATTCCTGGGTCCTTCAAGGAGGCAATCTTGGAATCAATATTAGTGTAACTGACAGCCTCGGGGGCAAGGTTACAGATGCAGATGTTAGTGTCACTCTTGATGGTGCAGAGTATCCTGCACTCTATATAGAAGGCTCTTATTATGCTTCGATTTCAGGGATTACACTTGCTCCAGGTAGTCACCCAGTCATCGCTTCCGCTAGTCACGAATATGCAACAGCCGAAACAAGTCATTCAAGATTCGTTTCAGTCATTACCAATTCGCTGAATATCACTCGAAACTCCCCATCAGAAACTCTTCAGGACCAGTTTTTCACAACATGGCTCAATATTACTGATCTCTACGGAAATCCAATTGACGGTGCAACCGTTTCAGTGGACTTTGGGGTAATCGAATTCACATTAGTAGAAATTCTACCTGGTAGATATCAGCTGGATAGCATTGCTGCAATGCCAGTTGGAAACTACACAGCTGATATCATCATCCAGCATCCCTATGTTGAAGGTTCTTGGTTTGGACAGTATCATATGGCAGTAACTGGAACTCTCGCACCTGCGGTCGCCTATGAGTCCGACGTCGAGGGAGGAAAGAACTTCACCGTTTCCGTTTTTGTCTATGACTCGTATGGTGTCAGACCCGAGGGAGCGTGGGTTGAAGTGGACCTCAATGGAGTCAATTACACTGCAACGCATATTGAGGGAGCAGAGTTCAGAGTGGAACTAAATGCCTCATTAGGCATTGGTCAGCATAGCTTCACTGTGTATGTAGGGGCCACCTTTGGAGAACCGAGGGCCGACGCTCACGATCTATTTGTCTATTCAGTAGCAGATACTGTGGTGGAATCGTCGATAGGTTGGGTATTGAATCAAGGGGATTTGACTTGGCTAACCGTCACCGTTAATGATTGGAGGGGTATCCCTGTGGTTGACGCGACAGTAACGATGTTGAGTCCTGAAAGCCTCTTATTGACGCCCGGTGGAGATGGCACATACTGGGCCGATTTGGATACCACAGGCTATGCGCCTGCGAATTACTCCCTACTTATTCTGGTTAGGCATACCTACCTGTTCACAAACGATGTGTATCTTGATTTGACTGTCAACGGACAAGCTGTTGTTGATACGTATATTCCAGACTTGGTATTCAACCACCAAAATGCAACCTTTGAGTTCGTAGTGGTTGACATCTATGGAAACCCGCTGTATGAATTTGACTACAATTTCGTCTTTGCTGGCACCTTCACTCGGTCAGGCACATCGTATTACTATGAAGTCCTCTGGGACTTCCAGCCACATGTCTACCCGGGACAGTATCCATTGAACATGACAATAACAGGACCATTTCTATCCCAGACTGAGTTTGTAGTCTGGGTGGATGTCATTGGAAACCCAATGTCAGGTGTGTCCTCTCCCCTGAATCAGTCGACACACCTCCAAGGCGATCAGATAAATTTCACAGTTGTCCTCGACGATCTGGCAGGCTATCCCATCTCAGGGGCTTATGTTACCGCTACAATTCGCGGGAGCATATACACTTTGACGGAAGTAATTGCTGGGGTCTATTCCAGAGATGTTCCAACTGCGGGGCTTCCGCTAGGTCTATACAATGTCACCATCGGAATTTCACATGACTACTTATTATCGCAGTCACTTCCAATGGAATTATACGTGAAGGGCTACGCTAGCGTAGACCTTTCGATCACACCAAGTCCAGTTCTCAATCAATACAATGTGACATTTGATTTCACTATCACAGATACTTACGGCAACACACTGACTGGATTTGACTACTATCTTGACTTCGCGGGAGTCTACAATGAATCTGGGATTTCGTTGACCCACAAGATTTCATGGAAAGTTGACCC
>JBHLND010000111.1:0-7781 GCA_048937485.1 Promethearchaeota archaeon | reverse complement strand
CCCTGAAGTCATTAAGGATTTCATCAAGTTCCTGTCGCAATCCGACAAGGACTCGAATATCGGTATTCTCCACTGGCCGACCTCACACTAGTATTAATGACTCAAATCAACTTCATCCACCAATATTTTAGACATTGTGTTATTAATAGACCCACTAAGGATTCACTTGGACTCTTTTCGGTCAACAGCAACGCATATCGCAAAATCAGGGCAATGCATTTCGCAAAGATGACAGACCTTGCACGCCTCCAAGTCAACTACAGCAGGGAGGAAGAATCCACGATTGTCAACCTCGTTAGACTTGGCAAGAACACCGTGTGGACAGACTGAGATGCAAATGTGGCATCCCTTGCACAGCTTACTGTCAACGATGATCCTGCGAGCGGTCTCGGGCATTGTTGATGCCTCCGACACCCGCGGGGTTGGTAGATTGATATAACGATATTCATTTGACCACTGAGAGTCGGTGTTAAATAGCGAACCGTCTGATTGACTTATGGAGGCGTTTAGTTGAAGCCCTTTCTGGTGTTCATGTGCTCAAAGTGTAGGAATTTCACCAATGCACCTGCCGGTCAGAAGCACAGGCGATGCAGCTTCTGTGGAAATATCATAGATATTACAAAGGCTGCGAGTGCTGTCTTTGATTCCCCAGAGATGGCAGTGGCAGCCGTCAAGGAATTCAATGCATCGAGAGGCGGCGATGCTTTTGAGAGGGCTGTGGAGAAATCCAAGGAACGGCTTCTGAGTCTAATACCCCAAGACCGACTCAAAGCACAAGATGTAGAAAGCAGCATTGAAACCACATTACCTTCTGGGAAAGGAAATAGACTAATGCGGCTTCTTGAGAAAGAGGCCAGGGATGATGCTTGCTCTTTGGATAAAATCGAATCGCTCTGCAAGGAGTATCATCTCGACTGGGCGTGGGTGGAGGAGCAACTCACCAAGTTATCGAATCAAGGGCTTGTTGTCTTTCCGCGTCCATGGACTGTACGATTGGTTCAAGAGTCTTCGAGGAGAACGGAGTCAAAGACTTCAATTGATGTTTCAAAAGAGATTCTTACTTTGCTGAAGGAATCTGGCGGAGAGATTCATTTTGATAGTCTGGTGAAGCATTTTGGGGAAATGGGTGTGAGTCCATCATCGGTCGAGTCCTCGTTGAATAGTCTGATGAACCGCGGGGCCATATATGAACCCCGACCAGGATTGGTAAGCCTGATATGATGTCACGTGTAACTCAATATTGCGTCTGGATGTGTTTGTGAAGTGCCAGTTGTTGAGATTGTGGCAAAGAAAGCCCTCGCTTTACATCCAGGTCTCGGACTTGAGGTTGTAGACTTAATCGTGCTGCTTTGGCTCTACACAAACCCCTATGAAAGTAAGAGAAGGCAGCTAAGTAGTATGCGAAACGTGCTAAAGATGTGCGAAACCCTTCAAACCCCTGGGAAAGGAATCGATCTAACTGATGACGAATTGACACAGATTGTTTTGGGGAGTCTCCAGAGACTGAAGAACCGAGGGCTTGTATATGTTAGATCAGCAGGAGTACATTATGTGAAGGGAACTCTTACTGAGAAGGGGTATCATCTTGTCAGAGAAACAATATCCAGGCCAGCATTAAGAAGAGTCACAGCAGAATTTGGCGATAATCCATAGTAGCAGCTTGAATCAATAGCAACGTTTCGCAATGCTTATATGCACAGGTCACTCGGCACGCCTGTCGCTCCTATGAAACGACTGTTTCAGAGTCAGGGAGTCAGTACAGGCCCCTAATTCTGCTCGCGGAAATGCCTGTATACGTGTGCCCGCAAACTCTGGAGTGGTTGTTCGCGATACTGATCTAACCGCCACAATGGAAAGCGTGGTGAGTAGATAACACACCGGAAGGTTAGCCGAGATGCCAACATACGGATATAGCATAATAGGCATTGACCCAGATAAGACCGCAGTAGCTAGTGGTAGAAATATGCGCTGCTCCCCAAAGCAGAGTAGAGAAGTCTGCACAGCTATTAAGGGAATGATGCTGGATAAAGCCATTGAACTGCTAGAACAAGTGATAGAGGAGAAAGCATGGATTCCTTACCGACGCCATAAGAAGAAGAGAGGTCACCATGCTGGAATGAAAAAGTGGGCACCAGGCGGCCATCCAGTAAAAGCTTCTGAAAACATCCTAAAGATACTGAGAAATGCCGAGTCCAATGCGGACAACAAGGGTCTGGACATTGACCGGCTCAGGATAATTCATGCGGCAGCGTCTAGAGGACGTACCTACAAGAAGTACATTGAGAGAGCATTCGGAAGAAGTTCTCCGTACTTTGAGAACACGACCCATGTGGAGATTGTACTGGAAGAGGTGATTTGATGTCTGCAGTCAAGTACTTCATCGATCTGAATGCAAGGAAGCTAAAAATAGACGAGTTCCTAGCAAAGGAGTTGAACTCTGCCGGCTACGGTGGCGTTGAGATTAGAAAGATGCCTATGCGAACGGAAGTCGTAATTCATGCGTCACGGCCAGGTGTTGTAATTGGACGACGAGGCGCCAAGATAAGAGAGCTGTCAGAAATTCTTGAGTCCGATTTCGGAATGGATAATGTTCAGGTTGAAGTTGCAGAAATAGAGAATCCATGGTTGAATGCGCAGGTAATGGCATCAAGATTAGCACGGCAACTCGAACGAGGCGTTCGTTTTCGAAGAATGGCATACTGGATTCTTCGACGCGTCATGCGAGCAGGGGCCATGGGATGTGAGATAATCGTTAAGGGCAAGCTCTCGAGCAGAAGAGCCCGCTATCAGAAATTCCGAGACGCGACCGTGGCAAAGACAGGAGAACCGGCTGACCTGTTTGTAGATGAAGCTGATGACAGAGCCGTGTTAAAGCCCGGAGTAATCGGTGTCAAGGTTAGAATCATGCGACCTGAAGCAAAGATGCCTGGCATCATTGTAGTCAAGAAACCTAAGCCAAAGCAACCCGAAGCTCTGGAATTGGTAAAGCGGCCGGAGAAAGAAGAAGAAGAGGCTATCGAGGAAGAGGTTGTTGATGAGAAACTAGAGGGAATAACCGACCTCGATGAATTGCGTGAACTCGAAGAGCTCGATGGGCTAGAGCTTATTGAAGATGCTACCAGTCCTGAGAAAGAGGAGAAAGCCCCGGAGCCTGAAGTTGCAGAAGAAACTGAAGAAACGGAACCGCTTGAAGATGCACCAACTGCAGCTGAAACTGAGGACTCACTCAAGGAGCTAGAAGGGCTTGATGAGTTGGATGAAGGAGGCGAATAGAAATGCCCCGGCACACGGCTAAGGACATCCGAAGCTTAACACCCGCTGAGAGGAATAAGCGGCTGGAAGAGCTGTACAACGAACTTGCAGAGATTCGGATTCAAGTGGCAACAGGCGGGGGAACTGAGAATCCATACAGAATCCGCCTTGTGAGACGTGCCATCGCACGTATTCTGACGATCCAACATGAAGAGGAGAGTGATTAGTGGAATGAAACTTACAGCCTCGAATCTACTTAAGCATGAGCTTGTTGGATTGAGAACTCACGTTGCCAGCTCAAGAGACCCTGGTCTGGTTTCAAAGACCGGCACAATTGTAGATGAAACTAGGGAGATGTTGTTACTCTCCACGGTTGATGGAACGATAATGCTCCCTAAGAGTGTGTGCACCTTTGATATGCATCTCCCAAATGGGGACACTGTTCGCATAGATGGCCAATTGCTTAGGAGCACACCAGAAAACAGACTGAAGAAACGTCAGCCTCGGAGATGGTGATTATGGCAAAGGACGCAGCGAAGATACGAAACATTGGCATACCCAACATAGAGCCACCTGAGAAGGCATGTGATGATCCTCATTGTCCATTCCATGGCAACCTCCCAGTACGTGGGAGGATTTTGGAAGGGACTGTCACAAGCGTAAAGATGCACAAAGCCATCACATTCCAAACAGACTATCTGAGCCTTGTGAAGAAATACTCTCGTTACGAGAGAAGACGGTCAAAGAAACATGCACATCTTCCACCCTGTATTGATGTGAATGTAGGAGATGTTGTTAGAGTTGCTGAGTGCCGACCGCTGAGCAAAACCATCTCTTTTGTGGTTGTTTCAGCAGCAAATGCTCAAACAAGCGAGGAGAAAGTGGAGGAGTAGAAAATGTCAAGGAAAGTCGGTAGAGGCATTCGTAAATTCATGCCAAGGATAGCACGGGGTCTACCCATCGGAGCCAAAATCGTCTGTGCGGACAATTCAGGAGCAAGAGAGCTCCAGATTATCACAGTGTTTGGGTACAAGGGCAATCTGAGAAAGCTTGGGAAAGCCGGAGTCGGCGACAGAGTCAATGTGGCTGTGACAAAAGGGAAACAGGAGCTAAGGAAGCAGGTACTCCAGGCAATTGTTGTCAGACAGAGAAAGCCATTCCGTCGCCCAGATGGCACATGGATGCAATTTGAAGATAATGCAGCGGTTCTGATCAAGCCAGGCGGTGAGCCACAGGGCTCAGAACTGCGAGGTCCCATGGCAAGAGAGGTCACTCTGAAGTGGCCAAGGGTTGCTGCAATTGCGTCAAAGATAGTGTGAGGTTGGATACAATGACAAAGAAAACAAGCTCAAAGGCTCCAAAGAAACAGAGACGCCGTATCAACAAGGGACCAATACACTCCAACAAGCGTCTACTTAGGTGCAGACTTGATGAGTTCCTTCAGGAGGAGTATGGATTCAGGTCTCTGGTCATAAGAAAAGGCGACCTAGTACGCATCATGCGTGGACAATTCAGAGACACTGAGGGCAAGGTTGTTGAGGTCGACTATAGAAACGCACTGGTCTATCTCGAGAATGCCACCACAACCAAGGCTGATGGCAAAGAAGCCCAAGTACCAATACATCCTTCGAATCTAATGTTGGTGAAGTTGGAACTTGATGATGACCGCAAGCGAATACTCGAGAAGAAGATGGTTACAATGGTGGAGAGTGAGTAGATGACACGCAGAGGTCAGAAGAAGCATCTAAAACGGTTGCCAGCGCCGAGGTACTGGCCGATAAAGAGGAAGCACGGGAAATTCACAACCAGACCTATTCCTGGACCGCATCCAAAAGAGGACTGCTTGACACTTGCCATTCTTCTAAGAGAGATTCTGGGCTACGCAGAGAACATGCGTGAAGTAAAGGCAATACTGACTACTGGTCAAGTCTTCGTTGACGGAAGGCCTCGAAAAGATCCACGATACCCAATTGGAATGATGGATGTTATCGAACTCAAGAATTCCGGGGAGCAATTCAGACTTGTACCCAGACTTCGCGGTGGACTCAGATTGGTCAAGATTGACTCAAAGGAAGCATCCTACAAACTGTGCCGTGTTGAAAAGAAGATGATGGTGCCAGGAGGTAGTTTACAGATGACCCTCCATGATGGCCGGAACATGCTACTTCCTGACGGAGCAAAAGCATCTGACTTCAAGACTCTGGATACCATTAAGATTTCAATTCCCGAGCAGAAGTTTGAGAAGTCCTTCTCCCTTGAGAAGGGAGCATATGCTGTTGTTAGTCAAGGTAAGAACATAGGCATTGAGGGAAAGATTCTCGAAATTGAGAAGCGACTTGGAACTCATGCAAGCACAGTTACATTACAGGACAACGATGGAAATCAGTTCCAAACAGCCCTAGAGTACGTCTTTGTGCTTGGCAAGGGCAAGCCAGAACTGAGTATGGGCTCAGCAGGAGGTGCAAGTGAATGAGTATCACTCCTAACGAGCAGATCTTCAAGGCAGACTGGGAAGCCTATCCTATGAGGAAACCTTTCGTTTCAAAGGTAGTCGTGGACATTTGCGCTGGTGGAGGAGAACCACTCAACCGTGCATCAACTATCTTGCAGGAACTCACAGGACAAGCCCCGGTACAATCCAGAGCCCGCCAGACAGTCCGAGATTTCGGTATCCGGAGAAAGGAACCAATTGCGGTGAGAGTCACCCTTCGAGATGATAAAGCGGAGCAATTTCTATCCAGAGCCCTACAGGCAAAGGAGAACATCTTGCTCATCAAGAATTGGGATGACGATGGCAATTTCGCATTCGGAATTAGCGAACACATTGACATTCCCGACGTAAAGTATGACCCGCAGCTTGGTATTCAGGGTATGAATATCACTGTGTGCATTGAACGACCTGGCTACAGGGTGAAGCGAAGGCGCAGGCGAAGAACCAAGGTTCCACATAAACATAGACTAACCCCTGAAGAGAGTATGGTCTTTGTTACGGAGAAGTTTGGCGTCGAGATTCTTGAAAAGGAGCGTGAGCGGACCTACCTATTCTGAGGTGAGAAGCGATGAGTGCCAAGAAAGAACGACCAAGGAGACGGAAGAAAATGGGAAAGGGCAGCAGAGAATGTGTCCGATGCGGCACACATCAAGCAATTATCCGCTCTTATGGGTTAAGTATGTGCCGACGCTGTTTCAGAGAAACAGCTGAGAAGCTAGGATTCCGCAAATACAGCTAAAGGAGGGCAATAAAGAATGACACTATTAGATCCACTGGCAGATGCCATGTCGAGCATCTATAACAGCGAGATAGTTGGCAAGCCCGAGGTGATTGTGGCTCCGGCATCCAGCCTTATCGAGAAAGTTCTGAGAGTTATGCAGACGCAAGGATACATCGGCGAATTCGAACACATCGATGATGGACGAGCAGGCAGATTTCGTATACAGTTGATGGGTAGAACCAACAAATGTGGCGTTATCAAGCCAAGATATCCTGTGAAGCGTGACGGATTCGAAAGATTCGAGAAGAGATTCCTTCCTGCTTACAATTTTGGAGTGCTGATTGTTACTACTCCTAGGGGCGTAATGACACATCAGGATGCAAAGAAGCTGGGAATAGGAGGAAGGCTACTAGCATTTGTGTATTAAGAGGTGAACTGACGATGTCCAGAAGTGTTGTCTACGAAAAGCGTATCGAAATACCTAGTGACTGTCAAGTCACTCTGGAAGGGAAGACCTTCACCGTCAGTGGACCAAAGGGAACGCTAGTTAGAAACTTCCCAGAGCCACAGACCACCGTTGCTTTGGAAAACAACGAGATTGTGGCATCTACTAGCATCAGTCGCAAAAAGACCAAGGCATTGGTTGGAACTGTGATAGCACACCTTCGTAACATGTTCATTGGTGTGCAGCATGGGTACACATACGAATTGAAGGTTGTATACAGCCACTTCCCAATGACTGTGGAAGTTAAGGGGCAAGAAGTGGTGATCAAGAATTTCATTGGAGAACGTGGTGTACGTAAGGCCAAACTAATTGGAGACGTTCAGGTCAAGGTGACTGAGGACGAGTTGATTATTGACGGTATAGACATAGAGCATGTTTCGCAGAGCGCAGCAAACATCCAGCTAGCAACCAAGATTCGTGACAAAGATAGACGAGTCTTCATGGATGGAATCTATGTCATCAGGAAAAGAAAGGGTGAGACTGTGAAGTCCATCGTCTAAGGAGGCGAGGTTAATGTCTAAGAAACCTACACTAACTGACATCCCAGGACTGGGGTCAAAATTGGAAGAGAAGCTTAGAGAGGCAGGGATTAAGACAGTAGCCAAGCTGTCCAAGTCCGATCCTGAGAAGCTCGCCGCAAAGGTCGATGGGCTGAGCGAAAAGAAGGCTGCAGCGTTTGTTGAGGCCGCTCTGAAACTTGCAGCTCCGCCAAAGGCTGAAGAGAAGCCCAAGAAAACGAAGTGGTGCGCTTCGGCTCCCAACAGCTCCGACTGGCTCAGGCGGGGCAGGCCCAGCTCTACGGCGTGGCGATA
>JBHLND010000110.1:0-7804 GCA_048937485.1 Promethearchaeota archaeon | reverse complement strand
GCAATAGTATTTGTTGATGAGCTCGATGCGGTTGGATCGCATCGTCTTGACATAGCCACTTCTGGTGACAGGGAAGTTCAGCGTACGCTAATGCAGCTTCTCAGCGAACTTGATGGATTTGAGAATAGGGGGCAGGTGGCTGTTCTTGGAGCAACCAATCGTCCGGATATCTTGGATCCAGCACTCTTGCGACCAGGCCGCTTTGATAGAATAATTGAGTTCCCAAAACCTGATGAGGAAAGCAGGGAGGAAATCTTTGGGATTCACACTCGAGGAATGAATCTACATGAAGATGTAGACTATGGCCGACTTGTAGCCTCAACCCGAGGAATCACAGGGGCCGATATCAAGGCAATCTGTACAGAAGCTGGAATGTTTGCTATTCGTGAAGACCGAACATGCGTTACAAGTACTGATTTCAGCAGAGCCATAAACAAGGTTCAAACAAGAGGAAGGGGCGACGAAGCGCCAAGCGGAATGTATTGCTAGATACTGTAATACAATTATTACATCCTGTGGTTTGCATGAGATACAAAGAATTTCTCAGATTGAAGCTGGCAGATAAGATACCCAATAATATTCCCTTGCCATCGGGCTTTCATCTTGTAGGATATGTTGCCCTAGTACATATCAAAAATGAACTTGTTGAATACTCTGACATCTTAGGTGAGGCAACTCTTGATTTTGATAGTAGAATAAAGTCTGTTGCTATTAGAACAGGACCTACATCAGGAATTGAAAGAACCCCAGATTACAGATTGATAGTAGGCGATACGAAAACAGTGACAACCCATATTGAGGCTGGTATTAAGTATAGAATTGATCCTCTTAGATTGACTTTCTCAGGCGGCAATAAGAAAGAGCGAATTCATACAGCCTCTTTGGTGCAGCCAGGAGATAGCATTCTTGACATGTTTGCTTGTGTCGGGCAGTTTTCGATTCCAATGGCAAAGAAAGGTGGGGCTGAGGTTACTGCAATAGAACTGAATCCTTTAGCCTATAGGTTTCTTCTTGAGAATATTCGTTTGAATGATGTGGAAGATAATATCACACCAATTTTGGGAGACTGTCGAGAAAAGCATCCGGTACGAGAAGTGAATAGAGTTGTTATGGGTTACTTGCATGATACTCACAGCTATCTAAGATATGCATTGGAATCTCTTGTTGAAGAAGGCGGATTTGTGCACATGCACATCGGTCTTCGACCCCGAGATGTTGTTGGAGTCAGAAAGTCTGTTGAATTTACATGCCTTGAGTCCGGTTTCAGGCCAGAGATTGACGTCCGGGTTGTGAAAGAGTATGCACCCAACGTGAAACATTATGTGTTTGATATTTTACTGAGAGAAAGAAGCGGGTTTGGAGCGTAACCATTTTATCCATCGTTCTTGCTAATCATTTTGTCGTAAGGCTAGAATCTGACATCGAGGAATTATCTATGGGTCGTAGGTCTGGCAGAGTATCATCACGTAGTCTTAGTCGAATGATGAAGCAAATGGGAATAGAGCAAAAAGAAATTGCAGGCGTGAGTGAAGTCATTTTTCGATTTGCTGACAAGGAATGGGTAGTTGAAGACCCTCAAGTTGTAATGATTAAGCAGTCTGGTATGGAATCATTCCAAGTTTCTGGCACACGATCCGAACGCGGTCTCACAGGGGGCGAACCTTTGGAAACTGAAGAGGACGTTGCGAAAGAAATTGAAGTACCAATGGAAGATGCAGCCCTTGTGGCTAGCCAGACTGGTGTTGATATAGAAGTTGCAATTCAAGCCCTGAAAGATAGCGGCGGGGATTTGGCTGCAGCAATATTGAAACTCAGGCACAACTAGAATGTAATACAACTATTACTCGTCATCCATTCGGTCCCGAATCATTTTGATTCGAAAGAAATCCTCCCTCTCGCGCTCTTCGAGAGCAAGTTTGACGTATCTTGCGGTTGCATCGAGACGAGGGATTACTACTGACTCAAGAGCTGAAACACGTCGTTTGGTTCTCTCGATTTCGAGTGCAAGTCGCTTTACTGTAGAATCGATTTCAGCCAAATCAACGATCGCCTTTAGAGCCTCTCTGAATTTGATTGCCATTACATCAAGCTGAGCACTCGAATCCGGAAGAGAATATGGCATCTGTGGAGTGTGTTGCTCTACAGAAAGCACGGGTACAAGAACACCCATCATTGAACGTGTTGATATGCTAAGGTTTACCTGAACCTTGCTTGCATGAGCAAATTCTACTACAGCAGATGGTCCCATGACCATCTTGGCCTTAGTTAGTGCAGAAAAAGCATCAGCAAGAGCAGCTTCCACTTTCTCACGTGATTGCTTGATTTCGGCAATTGCATTGAAGAATTCCATGATTAGACTATCACGCTTTTCCTTGAGAAGATCATGACCGCGTTCTGCCAACCGCATCCTATTCTTTAGTCGTAGGAGCTCCATTCGTGTTGTTTTGGTTCCTGGCAGAATCTTGCTCATAAGCGTTCACTTCATGTCGAGTCAGTCTTTTCGGAGTAGCTTGGCTCAATCGTTCTATCCGTTCCTAAAACTCTTGTGTTGGGTTTATGAAAAAGTAAAAACAAGAGCACATACGAGAATGACGAATGTACAAAGGGTAAGCCATTGGCTTACGTGTCTTTTTGCTGCACTTGGTCTTTCATTGATCAATCCTGTTGTAATTAGAGTCATTATAGATATGAACAAGAAAGCGAATGGAAGAGCGACTGCCCCACTGGTGAGAGCCGCATCTGTAAACAGAATTATGGCAGATAGACCTCCGAATATGAGAAAGCTGAGAATCATCAATGAGTTTAACACATGTCGAATTCGGTCAACATTCAATGCAGTCTGCTCCTATTCTCTAGTACTTGACCATTGTGTCAGGCTGTAGCATGACGCCTATTCATTCTGTTCAAAAAGGTTGTGCCTCAGAGTCAAGTTAAGGGCGCTAGCTGGATATTTCCACCATACAACTTATAACTAGGCCAAGCCTCTGCAAATTGTATTACAATAAGTACATGTGATACACGAGGTCATCAACATGACAATCGCGATACATGAGAGCGCTCTGATTCGACACTTCAATACTCGTAAGGAAGTCTTACGAGCTTGGGAAGAAAGGATTGGTGCGAGATTCTCCCCGTTTCGTGGATTCAAGATGCCGGATTCTAGATTGTATGTGGAACACCCGGATTTCCTTGACAGCATAGTTGACTTGATAATCACAAATGAACGACACATTTTCCTCAGGGGTCCAGTTGGCTCAGGGAAAAGCACCCTCATGTTGCTAGCATTGAGAGACCTTCCCACTCTAGCTGATCGGAAAGGTAACAAGTTTGTCACCGGCTACGTTGGAATGACTGGACTCTATGAGAAGCAAATGTCAGCTGCAATTGCAGACTCTTTGAGAGTAAAGTACAGAAGATCATGGGAATCAAGTCAAATTATCGAGTCCGTTGCCCAAGAAAGTGTGAGAAGATATATTGAGGAGAAGTCACGAACAGCTCTATTCGTTGAAGATGTAGCTGATAATCAGGAAGCGGCTTTTCACAAGCTCAGATATTTGGCAGATTTGCCAAGTCAAGAAATGAAGAGTGAGTATCCAGCTGTCCTGGATGAACCGATTGTTACATTGATTATGTCAGGTACGACTGTATATTGGAACGCCATGCTCAGCTTTCTTCCACAAATTGCAGATAGAACTGAACCACTTGATGTTCCAGAGCTTGATAATCAGAAAGCGAAGGAGTTCATTGGAAGACGAATTGCCTATGCTCAAGGTAGGATAGACACTTTCGACATAGACAACTTCGATGTATACCCCTTCAGTGATGATGCTGTTGTTGTGATTAATACGGCTGCTAAAGGCAATCCAAGGGATATCCGTATGTTAGCCAGAGGTTGTCAGCAGGTAGCAGCTGAGAATCTGAGGCGATCTGGTGACCCTGATGTCACGGCAGATATTGCTAGGCTTGTATCCGAAGCCTATGCTACAATACTTAGAGAGGTGCGTTAGCTTTGAGTCTCTTAGGGAAATACCGAAAGGAAGAAGAACGAAAATCGGATGATGAGGATTCAAGTACTTCCTCTGGCGCAAGTATGGCAGCTACACCTAGTGAGCCAGCAGCGAAGAGAGTAGAGAGTCTGATTTCCGTGCCTAACAAGAAGAGGAAGAGCCCGATAGTTTCTTTCTCAATAGCCACAGATCTTCGAACCTGCTTGCAAGAGGTGAGAAACGAGAGAGCCATTAACTTGAGCATGTGGGTGGAACGTAAGCTTAGAGAAGCTGTATCTAAGGAATTTCCAGATATAGCAGGCAAACACCTCGAATCCTGATGTAATACAATTGGTATGGTGATGACAGGAAGCATCCTGTTATCTACTTCATTCTTTCAGATGCATCTCTGAGTATTCAGCCGCTTTGAACATGCATAAGGCAGCTATTGCGGGATCATCATAACATGGAATACGATTCATTTCAAGCAAGTCTTTTCCTGGTTTACCTACATCTCCAGCAAGCCAAACTCCTACTACAGGTTTCTTTGCATCTGACATTCTAACCCCTTCTAGGGTTCCTGCAGCATGTTCGGTCTGAGTCATTCCTGCGAAAGTTGGAACACCGCATATGACCAGAAGCATATCGATTTTTGAATCCTTTAGCATTAGTTCTGTTGCAACTCTGTACTCTCGTCTTCCACCGCTTGCAACAACATCAACAGGATTATCAGTTGATGCCATGGGTGATAGAGCCTGCCGAAGCTCCTGTCGAGTCGTGTCTGAGAGTAGAGGTATCTTTAGGCCTACGTCAGCAGCTGCATCTGTCGCAAGCACTGCTGCACCGCCTGTATTACTAATAATACCAATATTACGACCTCTAGGAAGAGTCTGATAGTCAAACAGCTTACAGATTTCAAGGAGAACATCAAGAGTTGGTGCTGTCACACATCGCGCTTGAGCAATCATTCCTTCAAACACTTGATTGGAACCGGCAAGTGAGCCGGTGTGGGATATGGTTGCTCTGCCTCCAGCTTCGCTCCTTCCTCCTTTCAGAACAACAACTGGCTTTCTTGATGCAGCCATTTTGAGAGATTCAAATAGATTCCTACCATCTTCCAATCCTTCGATATAGACCGCAATGACGCTACTCTTTGAATCTTCCCTGAAGTAGTCCAATATTTCAACAAAGCTAACGTCTGCAGCATTTCCTATACTAGCAAACTTGCTAATTCCAATTCTCTTTACTCTAGTAGTATAAATCATCATGCCGCCTAGCGCCCCACTCTGAGATACTAGAGCAATGTTCCCTCGTTCGGGCATCATTGTGAATGTTCCATTGAATAATCTACTATTGGATACTCCAACACAGTTTGGTCCGATTACTCTGACTCCAGCTTCCTTAGCGGAACGAATCAAGTCTTTCTCAATTGCAGCACCGTCTTCTCCAGTTTCACTAAATCCTCCAGAGATGACAACAGCATTTAGTGCACCTGCTTTTCGTATCTCTGGCATTAAACTAGGGCAGTGTTTTGCTGCAACAGCCACAATGACCAAATCTACCGGACCTGGAAGCTCGTTTAGAGTCGGATAAGCTTTCACTCCCATGATCTGATCTCTACTCCGCGTCACAGGGAAAACCTCAATCTCTGAGGAAAGCAGATTCATCAGGATTGAGTTGCCCAATTTCCTATAATCTGAAGAAGCCCCCACTAGTGCTACTCGTTTCGGGTTGAAGAACGAATCAATCTGGGAGGTTCTATTGGGCTTTGATTTGGTCATGTCTTCCACGCCTGCGGTCTACTGGATTTATGTCTGTCGAGAGAGTTGTATTATTTGTAATACCATTGATTTCTCTTTGGGGCTCTACGAAGTAGACGCCTGATTGGACCTATATTGCTACAATCAGAATTCAGTGTTGAGTAAAGCGTACTAATGGCCTCAGGGCATTTCATCATTATTTTCTCGAGTGAGTTCACACATGGATTAACAATCCATTGATCACGACTGTTACATACAAATGAGATTAGTATGGCTGCTGCGGATTCGTGAAAATAGTTGCCCAACGCTGCAATGGCAGGTGTGAAGATTCTAGGTTTCTTAAGGTTTGCAAGTGTTTCAAAGGCAGGCAATGAGTCTAGAGTACGTAAAGATGTGTGAGTATCAATACATTGGATGATTACTCTATAATCATCACTTGACTCGGTTGATTTGTATTGCTTGATAGATTGAGCAAGTAACGAATTCACAACGGAAACAGAATGAGCACTTCCAAGCTTCCGGCATGCTTCTAGGTCTTGATTGATCATTGAAGTAAGAAGTGTAGAGTATACATGATTCTTCGGCTTCGTAGCTTCATCAAGTAGGCTATCCATAGTTTCTGCTGGCGTCATGTTGTTACGAATTTCATCTCTTTCATGTTGTGATAATTGTAATACTGATAATACAGTATCTAATTCGTCCATGCTTGTGTGATAACCTTTGATGCCAACGTCTACAAGAGCCCTTCTTCCATACTCTGTATACCATAGTGGAGTTACATCGGCTTTGTTTTCATTGCTACCCAGGTAAAGGCCTTCAATCTCTTTCCTACGCTGCTGACTAAGTAAGTTGCTTAGTTGCTTCTTTTGAATGTCATCTTCCGCTGTGAAAAAGAAAAGCGTGTCACCCGTTTCTACCTGGTCTATGGCTTTGTCCACTACCTGCTGACAGAAACACACCGATGCTTCGGCAAGAGAGTTTTCGTCTTCAAGAGAGAGAAGTAGGCTGTCAGTTTCTTCTGCAACTGGTTCCAATCCACTGCATGAAAAAACCTCGAAAATCATTTCACGATATTTTAGAGGTTCGACTTTGGTATCTTGGCCTCCAAAACTTACAGGTGTTGGATATTTGAAATTGGCAGCAGCGCTTAGATAAGAAACTACAGAATTCCACCCGTGTTCTAATTCAAGACCAGCTACCAAATCCAGGAGGTCCCTGTTTCTTCTTTCCCCCATAGCATTCGCAATCTGCTGAATTAGGTCATGCTCCTCGGTTTCTCTAGCCCGGTCTCTAACTGCCTTCAGAAACCACTTTGGATCTTTGTCACCGGTCAAGACAATCACAGGCATGCCAAGAGATTCAAAACAGATTGGTTTGGAAACCAATAAGATTTGTCACTTTGGGATATAGAATACAAGTATTATTTGTATTACAATGGCGAATGGGTTTTACTCCGTAATGGTAGCCATAGCATTTGCGTGAATGTTGTAGGCGTTCTAAGATTAGAACTATGTAGAATTGTTACCATGAAAAGTATGAGTGTGTCGTGCTAAGTGAAAGTAGGCCGATGCCGTGAATCTTGATTCATAGGCACCCTCGGTCGTTCGTCGCTGGCATCTCTATCTCCTCAAGCATACAATCCTCAAGAAGATCCAGCTTCGGCATGAGTGTTGTGCCTTGGAGATTGTACGGCTAACACTTGTATGACACACTCGTGCCGTTTCTTTTCTCTTTTCATTCTGATACGGATTCTCCTAATGAATCGCTCCTTCGTCTTGACATTTCTGATTTGAGGGATAGGGAGTCAGAAAGAGACTCTAACGCAGAAAGTATTGTACGTTCAGCAGAATGATAACTCTCAAGCTCTTCGCTAGATAGTTGAGTCCTCCCAGCTAATACATCCCGGATTCGTCTATAACCACCAATTCGTGCTGCTACTTCTTCAAACGGAGTGAAGAGAGTCTGATCGAATAGTCCAAGATATGCTAGTAGTAGCATCGTGTATAGGCATCTAATGATATTATCACGTGCTTGCTTCAGAGTTCTGTTAAATGCTCC
>JBHLND010000109.1:0-7827 GCA_048937485.1 Promethearchaeota archaeon | reverse complement strand
CTCTTCTAGGAGAGATTCCGCTCTTCCCCAACAGTCATATTGGTTCTCATCTGAAATAAACAGCACCTAGGAGAGTGAAACCGACTGTGGACAAAAAGAAGGTGCTCGTCTGCATAACTGGTGCAAGCGGTACCCTTTACGGAGTTGAACTTATTCGCGAGCTTAAGAAGCTCGGTCATGAGATTCACCTCATCGTCACCAAATGGGGTGCCAAAACGCTAGAACATGAAACCGGATTATCCATAGAGGACTTGGCAAAGGATACAGCTTGCCTTTACAAAGAAGATGATCTCTCTGCGGGTCCTGCAAGTGGAAGTTTCCAACTTGATGCCATGGTTGTTATTCCTTGTTCTATGAAGACTCTTTCAGGGATTGCGCACGGATATGCAGATAATTTGGTGGCTAGAGCTGCAGATTGCAGCCTAAAAGAGAGACGGCCCCTTGTCATTATTCCTCGAGAGACCCCACTGAATCTCATTCACATCCGCAACATGGAATCGGTCACTCTCGCGGGAGGAGTTGTGATGCCCGCTAGCCCAGCATTCTGGCATAAACCCAAAGATGTTGACAATCTTATCTCAGCTTTCGTCAAACGAGTCTTGGTTCAACTGAATGTCCTTGAGAGCCCATCCATTGAATGGTCAGGGATTGAGGAGTAGGATTTGCTATCCCCAATGAAGAGGAGTCCCACAATGGGTGCAGCGGGTAGTTTCGCCAGGCAGTCCTCTTTTTTCCAAGGCAGCGTCGCAATTAACGCATTTCATAACAGTTGGAGCCAGATCAGCGACATCAGTATGGATACGCAAAAGAATGTCTCTTAGAGTATCGTTCATTTGAGAAACAAGAGATGTGATTCGCTCCTTATTGTCAGAATACCCTTCAACTAGAAGCTCCCTTTCACTCATGGAAACCGAACCCATGACTACGTATTCGTCACCCATCATTGCCCGACCGTAATACCAGACCCTATGCTCTTGATCTGAAGGAGACAATTCGGACACAAGCTGTAAGTCGTGCTGCTCTATCACGCTTTTCACAACTTGAAGAATCTCAAGTGAATCTAGGCCAGGATCTATCTGGAATTTGCTGGAGTTTCGGGATTCCAATCCCTCCACGATGGGCTCAAGCTGAGCCATTGTAATGGTAGCCACGAAGGCATCCTTCAGTGGCGTCATGTGACTCGTTGGGATCTCAAACTTACTTTCGCCATGCTTTTCGCAGACAACTTTCGCCTGCGCGGATCCATTCTTCGCTTCAATTTCCAGGAGCTTCAATGGGTCATGGCACTTTGTACATTCATATGCCCGTGAATAGACCTGCAATAATGCATCTGTTGAATAGTCGATTGGAATGTATCTATCATCACTGTGTCCGTTGTGACATTCAATCTTCACTTCAACGTCATCTTTCCTAGGCTTTACATCCTTTACAATAGCTGGAGCAGAGCATTTCCTGCATTTCATGCTCTCATCAAGGGTCTCTTGACGGCTGATATTGGGGTACGAGGTTTCAAATTGCTTGTAAGCCTCAACAGTCATTCCTTTCTTCGATGCTCCATGAATTGGACAGAGAATTTCGATCTCAGCATGGCTACCCTCGACCTTCTTGGAAATCACTTCAGCAAGTAGATCGCACTCCTTACACTTCAACAGACCTCTAGCGATTTCCTCGACAGACTCTTCGCCCCACTGAACTGAATGAACAAGTTCGAACGAATGACCATTGACACAACTGCTCTTGAACTTCACTTTGTCCTTCTCGCTCTCTATGCTTCTAATGGAGAGAGGCTTCCCACAATCCCTACATCGAAGCATTGAGCGGACCAAACCGGCATCAGAAACCGCATCAACTACAGCGTCTAGCAGATGTGCATAGCCCGCAGGTATCTCCTTCTTACTCTGACCATGTACTGGACACGATAGCTCAACTCTGGTTCTATCCTTTTTGGTTTCAGAGGAAACTATTGTACAAGGTAGTCCGCATGTGTCGCAGTGAACCAGTCGCTTCAGAATTGCTTTCAGAATAGACTCATCGGAATCCCGTGCAAGGTAACGCATTTCCTTGTGATTATTGGGACAGCGAGATTTCATGTAGAGAATACCCTGCTTGTCCTCAATCTCATGTACCACGAATACCTCTTTGCATCGTGGACAGGATAAGGAATCAAGGACGGATTTCGCTGAGTTGACTTTGCCCTTTAGGTGCCCAATTGCAGTAACATAGTATGAGGGAATCTGCTTCCTTACAGGGCCGTGAATGGGACAAACAAAGACGTACTCGACCATGTCTCGCTGCACATCAGTGTTTGCCAGGCTCATTATAGACCCACAATCGATACAAGTGAAAATTCCCTCAAACAATTCCAAAGCCACTGCTTCAGCCTGCATTCGTCCAAATTCACGTCTACCTTTATGCCCTTTCAAACACTGAGCATAGATTCGAAGCTGGTTTCCCCGGATATCAGCAGATTGAACATAGAATGGCTCTCCGCACTTACGACAAGTAATCACCATGGAATCATCTCCAATGGCGTGCAGCCTTGAGGCCCAAGGAATCATCGCTAGTTGTATCTAAAAGATGTTTCGACAACTAATTGGCTAGCGCAAATAGAGGGCAATTGTGAGGGAGTGAGAGCAGTATTTGCAGCGTATGGGCTTCCGTGTTTCAAGTTCCTCTACCTGCTCAGTTTCCAGAGGCGCTCCACATCTTAGACATATCCACGAATCAATGGAATCAGCAAGCTCATCAATCGTTGTTGGGAGCATAGCCACATCTTCGCCGAGGGCTTCAACTTTCACCATTGAGTGACGGCCGTTTTCAGGGCCAGAAATTAAAAACACAACCGCAACTTTGCGACCTGTATACTTTCCCTCAGCAAACCCTCGAAGAGTACCAATGAAGTCACCACCCAAGGTGTGTTCTGTTGAGTCCACAATGTGGAAATTCTTTGAAGGAAGGAGCATCTCAGCCTTCGTGAACAGAACTCGTGGATTCCAGTCCAGTGCCTGCTCTTGTCTGGTTTGCTCCAGACCCGACAGTATCGCATCAAATTCCTTGGAGGTCCTCTCTGATGGCCGCAAAAGATCGCACACTGAACGGATAAGATAGGGTTCAACCTGAAGAGTATGAAGCTGGTCGCGGAAATCAATGAATGAAACTGTGGCTACAATCTTTCCTTGAACGCAATCCCTTGTTGGGTAGAATGTGAATTGAGGACTTCTGAAACCTCCGACTTCTACTCGCGAAATGGTTTTCACCGTTTCACCGGCAAGTTCCATGCAGTCTCTTGGATACGCGACAATGCTAACCGTCAGATTTGTAATTACGTATCCCGAATCATTCTGAACTTTCACCTTGTAGTCGAACTTGCTTCCAACAATCTCGCATCCTCTGTAGACATGAACTCCCTCCTGACTTTCAGCAACCTGCTCCGATGCGATATCCAGAGGATCAGCAGGTTCTGGTGTTGCTGCTTCTACAGGAGGCGTTAGCTTGTCAGCCTGAATTTCTGCGTATGCTGCGCCCATGGCATTGGCATGATTTGGAGGTATGTCAAGAATGTGCTTTCCATGTAGAGAGCATAATAGTATAACCCGAGACTCTGGATCTCCGGCCTCAATATCCACCAGCTCCAAGGGGCCGTAGCACTCGGGGCATTGATACAGCTGCTTGTATAGACTTGTAAGATCTGCATGCTTCATCTGTGGAATAAAGAAGCGTTTGCTGCTATGACCCGAGCGGCATTCTACATTGAATTGAATCAGGCCTCGTCTTTCCTCAACATCATGTACAATGACAGGCATTCGACACTTGGTACAACTAAGACTCTTAGCAATTGATGGAACCCTGTCGATATTTCCTTCATATTCCTTTAGCAGTTTGAAAACGTCGGTGGGTGCTTCGCGCGTCAACACGCCATGAACTGGACATACCACCTTGAAGTCAACCGCTTTGCGTCCTTTTTTTTGCTCAAGTATATGGGTGAGGAGCCCGCACTCATCACAGGTCAATATGGCTGCTGCAACTCGCTCCACTGTTGGATCACTCCATGTCACTGGAATGACCATATCTGTGACATCACCATGCCCGGGACATGCACACTTGAACTTGTAGCCGTGTTTGGTTTCTTCTATAGTTCTAATCACTAGGGGCATTCGGCAAGCTTGAGAGGTAAGCATTGCATTGACAATAGCGTCATCGGGTATCTCTGATACTGCCTCTTGAAGCAGCTGAACATAAGAAATGGGTATGTCTTTTTTGTCATCGCCATGAATGGGGCAGGTTGTTGTGACTCTAGCTATCTCCTTCCGTTCATCGATAGATGATATGTGACCAGGTAATCCACACCGATCACAATGAGCAACACGTTGCATGACGTGCGTCTTCAAAGACTCATCAAGTTCAACTGGAAGAAACCTTGCGGATTTGTGCCCGTTGGAGCACTGGACATCCAACTCTAGGGCACCTATGTGGTCTATTATTCCGCTCACTGCATAGACCTGACCGCAAAGATGACAGCGAAAGGAATCAATAATGGATTTGTTGACGTCAATATCTGCTCCAAGAAGTCCAACAGCAGGCAGGAATTGTGATGGGAATTCTCTTTTCTGAGGACCATGAATTGGACAGAGGAAAATCCCCTCTGCTCGTGAGTTATGAATCTCAGTGTGGATATGACTCATATTGGATCCACATTCAAGACAGACATACATGCGTTTGAACAAATCATTAGTCACATCATGGAGTTGGTGCTCAGCCAGTCGTCTTACGCTCTTATGACCCCGTAGACACTGAACCTGCATTTTCAGTATCTTGTCCTTCATATCCGCCTCTCTGATGTAGAGTTGCTCACCACACTTTGTACACGAGAACAAGCTTCAGCACCTATTTCATTAGAAATGAATTCCTGATGATTCGGACCTATTCTCTACTTAAGATGGTTTTTCGTGTGACTTACGGATAGGAGTCCTAGATGTCATTCAAGGCTCCTGAAGAATCGTCTTCTTCGTCAACCGACGCTTGCTTCGGAGGTCTCTTCTTCGAGGTCCTATCCCTCTTTTCCCAAGCCTCTTGAAACACTTGGTGCAACGGAACCCGTGATTGCTTCAACGCAATAGGAATCCCATAGAAGAGAACGAGAAATGCACCAACAACAAAGATTACGTTAGCAAGGACACCAACTATCGGAAGCCAAACCCAGTAGCCGGATACCATAATCAGAAGTCCCCCAAGAAGCAAACCAAGCCATGAGTTATCCGGATTACGTCCTGGCGCTGAAGATGCTACGGCCATCACCGTAATTGCGAAGCCTGCAGCTGTGAAGAGAGGACCAATTAATGGGAGTCCACCTAACAGCCACGTCAGTACTCCTATAATCATGAAGGCGAAATTGGGATCACTTGTTATATCTCCAATTGAGGTTTCAGAAGTTTCCACCATCAAAGACACCTAAAGGCATCGATGTTCTGTAATGGTATTAGCCTTTGTGGACTATTATGGGCTTATTGACCAGCAGAGCCTGGGACATCGATACTCTCAAGCAAGGCCTCAGCTGCCTTCTTGGCCTTGGGTCGATAGCCTCGAGTAGTGTAGACCCTGATGAGCTTCAACTGACGGTCAATACTTCGAGCTATCAGACTCACATCACGAACGGGCCAGAATTCATAGCCCCCAGAGCCTCTCTCAAAGAGAACGAGGTCTTCGAGCGGGATCTTTCCTGGATAATAGCAGACAGATAATCGATTGGGATAGTCCACGTACACACTACCAGGTTCAATGCCAGCGGTTTCGGCAATCTCCTCTTCTACTTTGTAGAGACCGTCAGGAGTGGCTATCTTCTTCAAGAATGCCTCATCCGATATAGCTCTTTCACCAACAAGCTTGATTAGTTGCCTTTTGGTGTAATCAGAGAATATCTTCCCAGCAGCACGCATTTCCTCCGTTGAATCTGGAGTGACATTGAGTAATGCATCCATAAAGGAAAGGTCATCAAAGTTCTTGAATTCATCAATGTTTTCGGTTGGAGACGTCATTAGCTGTGAACCTGCTAAGTCCAGTATCCTCAGAAGCATTAGATCAGCTGCTCTAGTCGTCTTGTGATAATAGACAGCTTCGAACATATTCAAGCCAGCCGAGAGATACGACTCAAGCGTGAATAAAGAACCTCTTTCAACTGCAATCTTGTTCTTGGCGATTCTTGTTGATGTGAATAGCCTGCGAAACTCCATTTGCGCATATTCGACTCCTGCAAAGTAGGAATCTCGTTCCAAGCGATCAATAAGCTCGGGATTTATGGCAACATCGTGAAGTGTAAATCGAACGCCCTTCAATTGGATTCCACGCTTGAGGGCCACCACAATTTCATCTTTTGAGAAGTTTGAAGAAGCCAGTATCTCTGAAACTTGTTCACTTCTAGCTATAAGCTGCGCAAGTCGTACTCTGTCGATTCCCCGAGTCGCAAGATATTCACCAAATACATTTGACCAGGGACCAGTAGCAAGAGAGAGGAAGAAAGCAACCAGTCGTGCTTTCAAAATCTCATCGAGGTTTCCTCCCAAGTAGTCCATGAATATCTCTGTAACATGCAGAAAGCCTATCATTCGGCCCATAGACGAATTGTAGAGACCTGGGAATACCATGTGGGCTCCTGCAGGTGATTTAATCTCTCTAAGACGTTGGCATATCCTAAGATCAATCAGGGACTTCTCGAGCTCTGTCAACGAAACATAGCCATGTATTGGATCCTTGATTTGAAATGTCCCTGGAAAGTCCTTCATATGCATGAACACGCTCCTTGGCGCGTGAAAAGGGAGTAAATTAAGAAAATAAGCTCGTATATTGCTTTGGGTTCGGCCTAAAATGCGCATTCGGACAAAAGTCTATCCTTTGAAGTTGGTAGCGATGGGAATATTCATGTGGACTTGGGTTTCGATTATTCTTGGCATGAAGCACATATGGCTCCTCCCTTTCGCAATTTTGCTAGTGGCATCTATACCTCTTGGCGGGTCTGCTATCTACGTAGTGGCAGATTCTGCGCATGGAAGCAGTATGGTGTCGGCGGATCGCATCTACGATTTGGACATGTCCGGAATAATACACGATGCGGTTGATGTGAACTCCTATCTTGGTTTCATCCAGAAACTCACCGAGAATGGGTCAAGAGAGATAGTCAGTCCTTCAGTGTATAGCGATGCCAATGCATATGCAAGGGATTGGTTAGCCAGTGAGTTCGTTGAAGTTTCAGATGGACAAATAGAAGTAGAAATAATAGGTCAATATCAAAGCGTGCTTGGAAGACTGCCTGGCTACTTGGGTATGGGACCAGCGTTTATGGTTGGAGGCCATTTCGATTCAGTAACAGGAGCGCCAGGAGCAAATGATGATGCCACAGGGGTAGCAACTGCACTTGAGCTGGCTAAAGTCATGAGCCAATATGAATGGCCACTGGACATATACTTCGGTTGTTGGAATGCAGAGGAAATAGGGCTCCATGGTTCAGCAGAAGTGGCAGCTGTACTAGCCAGTAGAAATGTAGACATTCTTTACTACTTCAACGTAGATATGCTTCTAGTTCCCGACTCTGAAGCGCCTCCTGATGAAAGAGTGCTCATGGTTTACAACGGGGGAGTGGAATACCACCTCGGCAAATACTGGGGCGACTTGGCAAGAATGATGTCGAACAATGTTGGGTACAATATGGTCTTGCCTTTGCCGTCAGAGGATCTTGGCGCGTGGTCAAGGTCTGATCATATGTCATTCATTGGTATCACAGATGGAGCGGTTTGCTTCTATCACCAGAGCGGTGTTGATGGTGCGTATCATACTCCG
>JBHLND010000108.1:0-7853 GCA_048937485.1 Promethearchaeota archaeon | reverse complement strand
AACCAGTGTATACTCCCTCAAGAACCTCCTTGCGGGATTTGCTCTTGCTCAACGTAGCATCTTGAAACTTGAGACGTCCATAGTAAATGAGCTCTGGTTCCTGCCAGCCGTAAATGCGCCAGATGTGCTGCTCAATCTTGCCTTCTTTGACGAGGTCTTTTCCTCGAATTATGTGGGAGATGCCAAGTTCATGGTCATCGATTCCCCAAGAATACTCCAAAAGAGGCCAAACACGATACTTGGTTCCGACTCGGGGATGCTCCGTTTCCGATATTCTGAGAATGACATGGTCACGCATTGCTGGATCTGGATCAGTCATACCAGTTCTTATGCGGACTGCAGCTCCGCGTTCAGGGTATGTTCCATCCAGCATCTTCTCCCATCTTCCAAGATTATCTTCCACAGTGAGAGAGCTACAAGAGCACGCTTTCTTCTTTGCTTTGTGCTCTTTTCGCCAAACATTCGCGTCGCAGTCGCAGACATAAGCTTCTTCCTTCTCAAGAAGGTCTACTGCGTAGTTGTAAAAGATATTCAGTCTGTCTGATTTATAGACGGTTTTATGCCACTTAACATCTAGATATTCAAGGCCTTCTGGAATCATATCAAACGCTTCAGGTGTGACAACCTTCTCTGCAGAGCCAATTGTGTCATCAAAAACGAGGATGAGCTCACCATTGTATCTCTTAACATAGTAATCATTTAGAACAACCATTCTTGAGTTGCCTATGTGAAGAGGACCAGAGGGAAAAGGGGCCAAACGCATCACTATCTTGTCCCATTTGTCTGTGTTGGGCAATTCAGGAAATTCCCTGTCTTCGAGTGAAACCTCAGCAGTTTCTTCAAGCATCTCAGGGGCAAGTTGCATTAGCTCAGCACGTTGCTCCTCGATAGACATCTTCTCGATTTCTTTAACTAAACGTTCTGTGATATCCTTCACGTCTTTTGCCTGAGAACGAAGGTCGGGGCGAGTTCCCATTATGGCGTTCATAACGGACTTCACACTTGGCTTACCCTCGTACTTGATGGCATTATCAAGGACAAACGCGCGGATCTCTAGTTCGAGCTCAGTCAATTCTAAACACTCAGGGTCTCTTACTGTTGGTGCTCATTTAACGTTACCCAATAAAACCTCGGTTGAACTATGAAGTTTGTTGCTTAGAGACATCCTTATTTGGAAAAACAGGGGGTTTGTATAGTGATTCAAACCTCTCTGGTGCAAAACTGTGTCTGAGTTAAAGTGCTGCAAAATCTGTGGAGCTTTCCTCACTTGTAATCATAAAGGCGAATGCTGTCCAGAATGCGAGCATTTCGACCCAGAAGATTTGCTCTGTATGGCAGGCCATCTTAAGAAGAAGGAGCAAAGGGCAGAAGTTGGCATATTGGACGAGGAGGAGGATTCAGACACGTTTCTCTTCGAGGATGATGAGGAGGACGAGGAGGATGATAGCAATCTTCCTCCAGAAAGGGATGAACTTGATGATGATTGGGATGACTGGGACTAGTTGATTTCTAGCCTATGTGAAGCCAGCCAGGGATAATCAAGGGCCGATTATTAACAGATTGTAGAAGTATAGGCTGAACAAGGCAAGTGCAAGCATGACAAGAAGAGTTGCGTTTCCTATTAGCCAGTTCCTGGCATTCTTCTTGGATATCTTGATTGGACCCAGAGGCTTTATCCCAGTTGGTGCGCTCGAATCTGGATCGGATGCACGCCAAACAATTTCCAATGGATTTGCATCACTCGGAAAGATGTCTAGATATAGGTGTGATGCATAGCCCAGCAAAAAGAGTGCTGTAATGTAATACTCCATGTGTGCGCCGATTGCCAAAGAGGAAGTCGTGACAATGCTCTGTGCAACGTTTATGAATGTCATCATGACAACGAGCAGTGGCAGGATAGCTGAATGGAAGATGATGTTTCGATGTCTGGAGATGCCTAGAAAAGGAATATCCCAGTCGGGCATCAGAGCCCCTGATACAGTAATTATGGAGCCAATGAATATCGAGAGGTTTCCGATGACTGGAACTCCTGCGAGATATTGGTAAACCACAATTCCAGCAATTGTTCCAACGCAAAACATGACAAATGCCAGCGCGCCAAGTGAGCTTCTGTTGCTTGTTGTCCTCTTTGCCATATCTTTTCCAGGAGCCTTGTAATAAAGAATTGGCACTGTAACGATCATCACTACGATGCCTCCTGCAATGTAGTAGAAGAAGAACTCGTTTATTTGACCTGGAAACACTGCCCAAACACTTGCAGCAAAAATAAGTGAATACAAGCCAACAAAAAGCGAAAAAGCGAATACTATATGCGATAAACGATTCATTGAACAATCCCCAGCAACATGAGTGGATGAATCTGCACTGATAGTTGACAGGTTTGAGCCTGTCTTATTTCTTTCCCCTTAAGCCAGGGAACCAGTACTGGGTGCTTCTGGAGTAGCTCTTCTGAATCTTTGCAACGCCTTTTTCTACAAGCAGGCCAATAGCATTCATAACTCGTTCCTCGGTCCATCCCAAATCAACTACAGCATCTTCTAGTGTCAAGCGACCTGCTTTCCTAGCTGCAAGACTTAGTAATTGCTGGGGGTCATCTGTGAGTGAAACTGGGATAAACTTCACAAGAAGTGCGCCGCTTTCCAGAGAAGATATACCTTCGACAAGCCCCTCCTTTGTCATAGCGCCAATGATATCTTCAGCCTCTTTTGAGGTTATAGTCCACCCAAGATTGTCTAGGCGGACAAGGAGTTCTGAGAAGAGCATGATGCCTCCAGCTTGCTTGGAATCTTCTGCCATCTGCAAGATATCACGCCTGAGTCCGTCAACGCGGTCGTCCTTCTTCAAGAGCCGCGTAACCATTCCCTTCTTCTTGCTGGCCTGGGCAATCCATGACTCAGAATCGTATCCAAGCTCAGTTAGCAGGTCCTCCAATGCACTACGATAAGCTGGAATAGTTAGAAGCGTGGTTCCCTGCTTGTCAAATGCGTCACGCAAACGGTCACGAGTCTGTTCTATTCGCTTTGCTCTTTCCAACAGTGCATCAAGCTCTTTGTCTAGCCGTTCTTCCTTTGAGAGCTGCTGAAGAATGACTGGTACAACAATATCATCAGTAGTTCTGAGTGCAAATTCCAAATGCTTTGTTTTGTAGCCTGCAGCATGGATTGCTGCTTCATAATGACTCTTTGGCAATGATGCTCTCACGACACCGCTTGAATCCGATTTGAGTCGTAGGGCTCCGAGTTCCACAACGGACTCTACAATTGGAGACCCCGATTCATCATGGATGTGGAATCGCACATCGCAAAGATCTTCAACACCCTTTGAAGCAACGAGCGGCTTGACATGAGCAGTATCGAGATCCTGGGGAGGAATACCGGATAGAAGCTCATTTAGTTCTGATACTAGTGACTTACGAACCAACGCATCGGAAATCAGAAGGTTGGTTCCCTCTGAAAGAATAGGACGAACTTGATTCAAAGAGAGCAGGTTTAGCTTCGCTGCGGATGTACGGATTATCTTCCTTAGGTTGACATCCCTATTCGCTCGAACACGGAGCAATTCTGCCAGGTTGTTGATTCCTGCCGAGGCAGGGAGGAATGCATCAACATAATCGCGCAAGCGACCTACACTTGCTGGATCATCAACAAGTCTTGATGGCGGATATATTTCAATACTCAAGCGTCCTTTTTTGGAAAATCCAGCTATAAAGAACGGAATCATCAAGTGGGCGGACTTATGCTTAACAACTAGCCCACTACCTGGGATAAGAAAGTCCATCAAAGCATGTCGCTCTACTTCGAGGATATCTCGAATTTCTGAAACACGTTTCCATAGAACTGCCTCTCTCTCAGTCAGAATGTTGGATTTATCCTGATGGCTTGAGAGTATGGATTTGAGCCGCTCTTCATCTCGGCGGAAAGCTGCAACCCTAGCATCCAGCTGCTGTTCAAGCTCAGACTTGTGGGAAGAACCAAACGAATCAGATTGTTCAAGAAGCTGTAGCCTAGATTCAAGATTCGTGATTTCCTTCTGAAGGACATCAATCCGTTGCTCGAGCTTAATTCTTTGAGGAGAGATGGCAGACTCACCAGAACCTATTACATATCTAATGCGCTCACGGAGAGCATCTGCTAATTCCTGAAGTTGCTCATGAACCTGGAAGAGTGCGTTGGCAGTGTGCACAAATAAACCCTCATTCTGAGTAACTGTACTGACATCAATTACATCCGGGAAAACAAACGCAAAAGGTTCGAGATGACTCCTGGCTGGCACATCAAGAAGCCTGGAGATTGGCATGGCAAGGGGAGATGAACAAAGGCCAGGAAATGATACTGCTCTGGACTCGGATAGATCCTTTAACTTCTTGTTGGCATCTTCAATGACACCCAGAATATCTTCCTTGTTGCTAGAACCACGAAGCCTGATAATTGTGGCTTGGAAATCAGGGAGTGTTCTGGAGGTCAGCGGATTTGTTGCAAGACCAAGGGTTTCTGTTAGGAAGAACATGTTCTCTTCTGCGGCTTCTCGAACCCTGATTGGGAGATAGGCTTTCATAACGAATTCGAGCTCTCGTCCATTCCGGGCTTCAAAGGCTCTCATCACCATTGAAGCCATGGCGTAGTCATGAGGAACTGCTTGCTCCATTGGTGGGCCGCCGGCTATGTGCAGACTACGAGTGGCGAATGCAGGAACAATAAGTTGCTCTTCTTCTCTGACCATAGGAGCCACTATAAACGTTGAAAGACACTACGCTTTTCATCCTTTCTGAGAGAGCACCTTGATGTCAGTCACCAGAACACTGCGAGAGGGAAATCGATGTTTTTGAACTACATGTACTATTTGCGTTGAGCTTCTGCTTTTTGACTACACAAGGGTCAAACATTTATACATTGATTTCCAAGCCTTGACGGGAGCAACTAATGCCAGAAGCCGCGTTTATCGTCCAATTGGATGATTTCCAAGGATTCATAGTAAAGAGTAGATATCCAACTACCCTAGCCCTTACCGAGAAAGTGCTGAATTTGGTATTCTATGAACATCAAAAGGGTAAACATGAGGAACTGAAGTTTTCAGAGGATATCGAAGGAATGCGGATAGCATCATTCAGTATGGAATCCCGGCCCGGATGGAGTGTCAATTTCGTGCTTGGGCTTGACGAGGTCTTCGATAATCTTCGGACGGAATTGGCAGGAATGGGCAGGTTCATTCTGGAGCTCATAGAAACAGACCCAGAGGCAGTAGAAATAGACAAGGTCTTGGCCAAAGGCTCTATCTTACCTCCACCAAATGAGGAGCAAAGAACTGCTGGAATCTTCTTGACCCCTTCAGCAGCATTACTGCTTGAAAGATTACAGGCAGAAGGTACGGAAAGCACAGCCAAGCTGTCCCTATGGCTGAAGAATCAAGTTCAGAGTGACGACGTTGACATTAGAGAGGCTATTGCCCCCCTGATGGATTCTGGCCTAGTTATAGTTGAAATCGAAGGAAAGACTGCCGAAACTGCATATTTGGTGAAAGATGTCTTTGGTCACAGGGCACCTCCCGTTTCATCATTTACCAGGGCAGAATCAATTTACCCAACTTTGATTGACCAATATCGTCAGTACATCAAGTCCTTCTTCTCGCCTGAACCTCCTGCTCGCGGGTACAATCCGACTATACCAGTCGATGATCCAAACTCGCCACTCATGGAGGATAGAGAGAAGATATCTAAGGTACTTTCAAATAGCATTCAATATGCTGTTCTTCAGACATTGAGAGAGCAACCTCTCTCGGTGACTGAAATAGCGGATCGAACATCGTTTCCTGAGAGTGTTGTTCAGTCTGCACTGTGGACACTTGAAGAAAATAGGATCGTTGCGCGGTTTGAAGTTTCAGGTGTCTGGGGCCTAGTAACAAACCCAGTAATGGAGGTCTTCATGCCCGAATATGTGCTCTTCATAATTGCACAGAAAATGGAAGAGAAGAAGATCTCGCAGGCTTCCGCACGGAGATACCTGCAACTTCTCATTGAAACCTGGAGTGAGCAAAGTGATTAGAAGCGTCTTCATACTTGGACAAGAAGGCGATATGCTATATTCAAAGGAATATGCGAAAAGCGAATCTAAGGGTCCATTAGTGGAGTTCTTGGTTAACCTTTCCCAATTCCTGAGAAGTGTTAACCTTGAGGGGAAGACGGAATTCATGAATGTAGCTATTTCTAGGGTGTTTTACGCTCAAAGAAGTGCATTCACATTTGTATTTGTGGCTGACAAGGCAGATGATTCAACTCAGATTGAGGATAAGATGACTCAGCTAATTGAAACGTTTATGTCAGAGTTGGCCAATATTGCCATCGCAAAGCAGCCTCTGGATGGGTTCGATGCCAAAGTAGATGAGATAGCAGTCACCATGGTGAAAGTAGCTATCCTTGGTTTTGCAGGAGTTGGAAAGACAACGACTTTGCACCTCCTTAGGGGTGAAACACTTCCTTTGGTCCACGATCCTACAATAGGAGTTAGTATTAAGCGACTTCCTGAAGAAGTTCAAAATGCGAATATTGTACTATGGGATCTTGCAGGACAATCAAGATTCAGCATACTCTGGGCGAAAATGATTGCCAATGCACAAGTTGTAGTAATTGTGACGGACAGTACATTGGAAAACGTCCTAAGAAGCAAAAAGCTTGTTTCATTGGTGAAGGAAGAAGTTCCTGAGGCAAAGGTAATTGGAATAGCAAACAAACAAGATCTGCCTACTGCATTGACACCAGAAAGAGTAGGTCAGATTCTGGGAATTGCCACATACGAGCTTGTTGCGATTGACATCTCGTATCGTGACAGGCTCATTCAAATCATTCGTAAGGCCATCCTTGAAGGAAAAGCAGAAACCAAGGTAGCATAGAGATAGGTTATCATGGCAAAGGTTAAGAACCAACTGGAATCAGTATCGATATAGTAGGCTATACTAAGGTGACAATTTATGGCCTTTGATATAAAGGAACTAACTGAGAAGCTCAAGGAAATCGAAACGTATGCAGCGAAAGTCGCAGACACAAAGAGGCTGGCAGACACACTGGCTGAGAATCTCGCAAAGATGAAGACAGCTATCAACAAGACAATTAATGATAGTTTCACTGAGATTGCTTCGCAGATTGATACACTCAGGAAGAATATGACTGAAATGGAATCAGTGAAGGCAAGTGCTCCAGCGCCCGCGCCAGCTCCTGAACCGACTCCAGTCGCAGCTGCAGAACCAGTTACTGAGCCTGCTCCGGAGGCAACCCCACTACCGATTCCTGAACCTGCAGCAGAACCAGCTTCGGAACCAGCCCCAGAGGCAGAACCAGCTGTTGCATCAGAAAGTGATGACCAACTGGATTTCCTACTTCAGCAAAAGGACAGACTCAAAGCCTCACTGACCGATCTTAGATTTGACTACATGCGTGGTTACATACCTGAGGATGACTACAAGACGAAAGAAGCGGATCTTGACGCTCAGCTTGAAGACATTGACCGTCAGATTGGAGCTTTGAAATAGTCTATTGGCGGCAGTAGAAGAACATAGATCCTCTTGGGAGGACCATAATGAGCGAATGACTGGCTGCACTCATTGAGGTCTAAAGCCAGTCTGGCTCACTGATTTTCATTCAATCAAGAAGCTTTCTTCTTGGTTCTCTTAGTCTTAGGTTTCTCTTCCCTAGATTCTGTCTTTTTGGCGGTAGACTTCTTAGGCGCTTTTTTATCGGCCTCGGTCTTCGTTCCTGTCCGCTTTTTCTTGGGCTTCTCTTCTGATGTTGTATCCTTTTTCTTGGCCGCCGTCTTTGGTTTCTCTTCCTTAGCCTCTGTCTTCTTGCGAGTTTTCTTAGGCTTCTC
>JBHLND010000107.1:0-7966 GCA_048937485.1 Promethearchaeota archaeon | reverse complement strand
CTGCAGAAAGAATGTTCTATCTTCCAAAAGATATGCAAGAGAAGAATTGCCAATCAATCGATAGCACTAGACAATACAATTCGTAGGATGGTGCTCCTATGGATTTGGACTCCAAATACGATATTGACCTAGATGTCAGATTCAAACCTCTTACAGTAATTGATATTCCAGAAATAATACGAAGATGCAACAAGAAGTGGCAGAACTTATCTCTCTCAAAAATCAATGATAGTTTGGTGCGGCTGGGAGTAGTTGAAGGAGAATTTCATTGGCACAAACACAATCTTGAGGATGAGTTCTTCTACGTGATTGAGGGAAGGCTGTTTATCGACCTAGAAGACAAGACTATTGAACTCAGTCCTCAACATGGATTCACTGTACCTAGAGGAGTGAATCATCGAACGAGAGCATCTGAGAGAACAGCAATTCTCATGGTTGAGGGTGGAACAGTCACACCAACTGGGGATTAGAGATACTCACTTTTGTGGTTTCATAGAAACGCGATGCAGGAGTTCAGATAGCATCAACACCATAGTAGGTCATCCATGTGACACCCAATCCGATGAGCTTGAGATACATCCACAGCTGCATCTTGTGCATTGCAATGTGTCTCGTCATCTCAGGGATGTAGTAAGCCCAATTCCTCTTTTCTCCAACCTCATAGAATGGCTGTAGATTTCTCTCTAGCAAATCTGCTTCACTCATCTTGCTGAATCGTTTCATTGTGCTCTTAATACCTTCATCGAACACACTCAAGGCCTCATCAATGTCCTCGTGATACAGCTCCTTCTCCCTCTTCTGTATAGCCGAGTCAGACTTTAGTTCACTTGAATATACAGCAGGATCCATGAGCGGAATCTGCGCGAGATGATTTACGAGGTCTGCGAGAGACCTCATTCCCTCTTTAGGTGCAAAGTCAGAATTAGCCAGCCTCGCTCTGCTAATTACAGCTCTGGCTTGCCTTACTTCATTTTTGAAACTATCCAAAAGAATACTGTTTATGCTTGTCAATCTTCAGCCGCCTCGTGTGCGAAACCAGAACCAGATATAGGTATGTATGTATAATAATGGCATTAGTGAGTTGCGACAGAAACAGCACAAGACTCATTGCACACCATATGGATGTGATAAAGTGAGCAGATTATGTGATTGACCTAGGACCCCTGGGTGGAAAGGATGGTGGAGCGATAGTTGCAACAGGAACTCCTGAAGAGGTTGTTGACGTGCCAGAATCCTTCACAGGACAGATCTTAAGACCTTCATTGAGATGTTGAGAATCACTATTCTGCTATCTATAACTTAGAAAGATTACCTGTGGTCTAATAGATGCTTACATCGATGCGATGTGACGATAATCCTGATGGTGATGAGACCATTGGCTATCACCAGTAACGCACATAGATATTCTTTAAGTGATAGCTATCCCGAGTGATATTATGAAAAGCATGCGAGTGACAAAACCGCATAATCCGGAATCACCTGATGTTCTTACAATGAGGACAGGCGATACTCTTCGAGGTGAGAAGAGAGAAACGGTATTTGAGGGTTGGCTGTGGTGCACCGATGAGTCCGGAACATCCGCCTGGATACCTGAGGAATATCTTACTCGACTCTCCAAGTCCGGAACGTACAAAGCTCTCCGTGACTATACATCATTTGAGATGTCTGTTGATATAGGACAAGAGGTCGTCATTGAATACGCGGCAGCAGGCTGGGCGTGGGTACGAACTCCTGATGATAGAGAGGGCTGGGTGCCCCTTGAGATTCTGGAGGAAGTGGACAAGGTTACCTGAATGTGGCTGGAAGGCAAGTAGAGGACAAGTACGCAGAATATTAGCAGGAGGTTAATCACCTGAACTCGGATTCTAAATATGATATTGACCTAGAGGTTCGATTCAAGTTTCCTAAGTCATCAATCTTAAGGGAGTCCTTTGACAACGATTGGTGTCAACGCAGCGGTACACGGTGAGTGATTTTGAAAGACAACGAATACAGGGATAAGATGAATCAATATTATAATGAGAGGGCGTTTGAGTATGATGATGTCTATTCAGGAGAGGGTCCTGCGTTTCCTAGACGGGATGCATATATAGCGGATACAAGGCAGATTAGTGCAATCGCAGATAGATTTGGCAAAGGCAATCTAATTGATATTGCCTGTGGGACAGGGTTCTGGTTTCCTCATTATTCATCTAACTGTAATCAAATTACATTACTCGACCATTCTAGAAATATGCTGGCGCGCTGCAAAGAAAGAGTTGAAAGAACTGGTCTAGCTGAGAAGTGCACTTTCATACTGGGAGATTTCTTTGAAACAAAACTCCAGAGTGATTCATTCGATAGTGCAGTGATTGGATTCCTTCTCAGCCACCTTAATCCTGAACGCGAATTACTGCTATTTCAAATACTAGACAGGATAACGAAACTGGATGCAGAGGTTCTTCTCATTGACTCAGCGTGGAGTGGGCAACGCAGCTTGTATCGTCAAAAAACAGGATTGCAGAAACGGGTACTGGGAGATGGAAGAGAGTTCCATATTCCTAAAAGGTATTTCAGCAAAGGAGATATTCAAGAGCTTGTAAACCGACATGGCTTTCGGATTTCTGAGTTCTACTTTGGTGATGCGTTTCTAGCAGTTGTTGTAGCCAGATGACAAATGCAAAGAAATGGAGGTGTGAGGGAGAGCTTCACGGCCCAATCTTCAGTAACATAGAAAGGTTTAGACACACTTCTGGAGGAGTCAAATACCTGTTGAGTGAATTCAGAATGACGCTACTGAGAATTCTACGGAATGCAATTGATGACGCAAAAAGAGTCATTCTAGACAATCTCAAGCTCGTAAGAGAACGAGCGGATAATCTGATTCCATATGGTGGCAAAACACTGCTACTGGATGCAAAAGCAGAGGAAGCAATCATCAGGACACTATCAAGTTCTGGAACCAGCTTCGAAATCCTGACGGAGGAGAGGGGACTCATCAAGAATGAGATACAACCCGAATATCTTGCTCTCATTGACCCCATAGATGGCTCTGCGAATCTTGAGAGAGGAATCCCCTTGGTGTCAATTGGAATCTCCATTGTACCATACGCTGAGGCTATGACCTCTGATGATGTGGAAATCAGCATTATAGATTCAGTCTTTACAGATGAGACTTACATCGCTGTAACTGGAGAGGGAGTTACAAGGAATGGTTCTCAGGTGAAACCATCAGACTCATCCAAACTCGAGGATGCAATTATATCTTACAATCTCATGAAGACATGGGACTCAGATTACATGAAGAAATCGCTGGTTGTCGTGAGTTCGGTTCAAGACATAAGAAGGTCAGCAAGCCCACTTTTAGACCTGTGTTGGACTGCTTCAGGATTTCTAGAGGGAATGGTGGATTTCAGGGATATGCTCCCTATCTTTCATCTCAGTGGTACTCATATGGTATTGGAGGCTGGGGGGAGTGTTCTGAATCGGAAAGGAAACCGGTTCCACAGCTCCCTCAGTCCTGAGAAAGTGATGAACTTCGTAGCCGCTGCAAATGACACTCTCGCCAGGAAAATCCTAGCAAAATTCAATGGAACGTGAAAACGTCGGGAGTCCAAGGCAGCCTTTCAAGGAGTTTGATCGTCACGCTTTTTCACACCGCGTAGAATTCAAATACGTTGGTTGCCCTGTTTATGAGTCAAGTATCATCCATATCAGGAAGCGCTCAGCGAGGCATCTTCAGCTTCACCAAGCAGCAAGTGCAGTTTCACAACCAACACAGGATAGTAGAATGCGTGCCGCCCTGTTGTTTCCCGATTCCAAACTGCAGCGAGATGTTTTTCCAGTGCTGCACTATACTCCCCCCGAGTTTCATGTATGCTTCATAGGCTCGCAAGAACTTGGGAGGTCTCTTTTTCCAGTCTTCATGAATCTTCGTTGCTTTCTCTAGGAGTTCTACGGCCCTAATTTGGTGGAAGAACCAGCCACCTGCATAGTTTCTATGATGCTCTTCGTCGAATGAGCCAATTCAGTTTCTTGCTGGTATTGGTGAAGTTAAGGATTAGATTTCCTCTTATCAAATCGTATTTGAAAGCATTAAATGAGTGCCATTCAGATTCAGCTTCCCACTCGATTCTTCCCTGTTTCAGAAGATACTGGAAAAGAATTCGACAGTGTCGCGTAAGATCAGAAAACAGCTCCTTGTACCGTTTCCTTTGAGAAGGTCGTATTCCCCAACGTTCAAAGACGAATCGATTAGCCAGCCTATTACTGGAAACCAGTATAGAATCAGCTTCTGCAGATGCATCAATAAGGATTTCACGAAGCAGCTTTGGAAGGTCTGCGAGCACTGACGATGTAAGAATCGGGCTAGGGCTCGAGTACCTGTCCTTTGCCTTCTTCAATTCATTATCCTCCCAGGGCTATTGAAGTATAGTAACTATGTGTGGATGAAGACTGCCTAAGAACACCTATAGAAAATCCGAAGCTGCATGGCAACGGTTATAAGGACTCTCCAAGAGGCGAGCAGAGCCTCAGCCAGTCTGAATGAGGTAGTATACCATGTCTGAAGAGTATCGACACATTGTGCGAGTTGCTGGCCGTGATATCGATGGCCAAGAGAACCTTCTCCAGGGACTCACAAAGGTTCACGGAGTTGGTCTAAGGCTATCCAAGGCCATTCTCAGAAAGCTAGCTATGGATCCGTACAGCAGATTAGGCTACATGTCCGATAAGGACATTGAAAAAATCGAAACATTACTCAAAGACCCCTTGAAAGCAGGTCTGCCTGACTGGTATTTGAATCGACCTCGTGATAGAACTTCTGGCAAGATGCTACATTTGACTGGCTCAGACTTGGAGTTTGCACATAGAAGCGACATTGAAAGGCTACGAAGAATCAAGTCTTGGAGAGGCATTCGACACGGATTAGGACTCAAGGTGCGTGGTCAGCACACAAGGACGACTGGACGTGGAGGAGCGGCTGTAGGAGTATCAAGGAAGAAGACCAAGTAGAGCGGGTGGAAATCAAATGGGTGATCCTCGAAAGTCCAAAAAGAAGTATGTGAAGCCCAAGCGTCCTTTTGAGAGTGAAAGGTTCGAAACTGAACTGCAGCTCCTCGGAACTTATGGTCTGAGAAATAAGAAGGAACTGTGGCGACATCGAACTGAGCTATCGAACTATCGTAGACAGGCTCGAAACCTCTTGGCGGTGTCTGAAGTCGAGAGAGAGCAACTTGAAAAAGAGCTTCTTCAGAAGTTGCTCAGACTCGGAGTCCTCGCTGGGAGTCCCGATCTCGATGATGTCCTGGACCTCACACTTCAAGATGTTCTTGAACGAAGACTTCAGACAATTGTCTTTCGAAAGGGACTTGCCTGCTCTCCTCATCACGCTCGCCAACTTGTGATACACGGGCACATTGCGCTTGATGAATCTCGGATTACTACACCCTCTAGAATGATTACAGTGGGCGAAGAGGACCGAATTCGCTATACTGGCAAATCGCCTTTAAATGATGAATCTCATCCCGCAAGAATCGCTGCCTCTGCTGCAGCTCAAAGAATCGCTGAGGCACCTGCCTATTCGGATGAAGACCTGCCCAATGAAGATACTGAACCTCGGCCAGGAATGGATGATGGTGATTAACCATGAGCAAGGAAGATCGAGATAAGTGGGCTATTGCCCATATTTTTGCTTCATATAATGATACAATTGTGCACATCACAGATATCACCGGAGCTGAAACCATCGCTCGTTATAGTGGCGGGATGATGGTAAAGGCAGACCGAAACGAATCATCTCCTCATGCTGCTATGCAAGCAGCTTTCCAGGCTGCTCGTGAAGCGAAAGACAAGGGAATCTATGGGATTCATATCAGAGTACGTGCTCCAGGTGGCAGTGGCCCAAAGACTCCAGGACCCGGTGCACAAGCTGCAATTCGTGCATTGAGTAGAGCCGGACTCAGAATTGGCATTATTGATGAGGTCACACCAATTCCGCATGATGGAACAAGAAAGAAGGGCGGTCGCAGAGGCCGAAGAGTCTAAAGCTATCTTCCTCCAATTCTACATATCTACAACCTAGTGACTGCTCCATCCTTTAATTAGGCTGAGAATCGCTTCATTGTTTTTTCGATTGAATCTAACTTCAGGTCTGGTCAGATGTCTCTGAGCTCTGGTAGGGGGTAGGTACATCTTCTCTTTGATCTTCCTTCTGGTCGGTGTTTCAATCTTCTTTGCCTCTGGGTCCTTGAAGCCGCAATGGAAGCACTTGTACCCCTTTTTCGCTCCCGCACTCTTCATTCTCTTCTCGCATTGCGGGCAGATTGGATTCTCTCTCATCAGCTGCGTTGCCAGTTGCAGAACTTCCAATCCTTCAACGTTTAGCGTCATTCCGTGTGTTCTCGATGCTGGACGCACTCCTGCATGAATCAGAACCTGATCTCCCTTTGCCAGACTAGTAATCGGTTCTCGAAACTCTCCAGTAGGTTCGTAGGCAGCACAATCAATCTGACCTGTACAATCTCCTACTCTAAACAACACATGCCCGCCTTCTATCATTCTTGGCTTGTCATCAACTACTCCATGCACAACTGCAGCCATGTATGGTCTTAGGTCAGAAATATAGACACAATTCATTAGGTGTGCTCCTGTTCCCTGATTGGTTCTAAAGACAATCCATCTATCTACTAGCTGTTGGCTTTCAATATGCTTGGCAGCTTCAACCACAAACTCTGGACGTTCCCCTCTAATTCCAAAGAGAACTGGATCTGGGCCATGGGGTGTAATCATACTTCTTCCTGTTTGAGAATCTACGCTAGAGAACAACTTGTTCCCCATCGCCTTACTCATGGCAAATACTGAATTGTCATTTACGCCTCGTGCCTCATGGACATTTTCGATGGAACGATATGCAATGTATTCATAGGTGTAGTCCAACTCCAGATTACTGCCTATGGCTGACAAAGCTCCCACTAACCCTCGGCTATTTCCATGAGAGATGCTCGCAACACCAGCTTCTTCCACAATGCGCTTTGCACTAATTACGGGAATTGTTCTCCATAGTGCCCTCTGCGATAAATCATGGATGGCTTCTGGAATTTCCCCTTTGACAAGAGCTACTCCTGGGTTTGTGTTCGGGTAATCCAATTGAGTATAATCATGAATCATTTCTTCGATTAGCGGAATAAGGTCTTCAATCCTTTTCTCTTGAATGGAGAAACGCAATGCAATAGCTCCATTTCCTCGTGTTCGAAATGGGATATTGGGATTCAAACGAATAAGATTTGGATAGTCTGACCATACGACATCCCATTTTGAAAGCCGTTCGACGAGAAGACTGGCAAAATGGGTAGTACAACCTCCCTTTGGACTGTCAATATCATCCATGCCAACATGGACCTGCCTGTCCATTATAGGTACCTCGTCTGACATATATCGCAGATTGTAGATTCTGCGACTTTTTTCCCATGATCCTCACATACTAGCTTTCCGCATTCGTTGCAAGCCCTAGAGGACAGGTAATCTCTACAGATGAAGCATCGAGCTTCTTGGCACACCTGACACGGGCCCTCCTCAGGGTGGCATTCTTTACATACAAAGGCTCCACACATATCGCAGCGGTCGAGGGCTCTTTCTTCCAGTCCGCAAATCTCACAGCTATTGCCTGGAGTGAACCGCATCATCTCATTCATCTATGAGAATGGTCTATGGGAAGCCTGAAATCTGTTGTGCAACCTACTCCTTCCTGTCATGGAGCACAACTCGGTAGAACCTAAGATTATCATCTTTCATGCTGCTCAGTGCGATCCAAAGAAATGCACAGGTCTGCGTTTGGCAAAAATGAGGAGAGCAATCATCCTAAAGGATCAACGGCGCATACCCAGAGCCGCAGTTGTGCTAAACCCTATTTCGGACATTGCATTTTCTCCTGCTGACCGTGATTCTGTGCTCAGTGCAGGGATTGTGGCTCTGGATTGCTCCTGGAAAC
>JBHLND010000106.1:0-7985 GCA_048937485.1 Promethearchaeota archaeon | reverse complement strand
AACCCCAAGGACCGTACTCACCGATAAGGGGCTGCTGTCCAAGATTTATACCCACAAACAAGAATGGGAAGGGTACTGCCATGACAGGGCCCGCATCATCGAAGAAGGTCCCCATGCACAACGTAAGATATGCCAAGAACATCTGCCAGAGTGCTAATGGTCCCAGAGACACAAGGAAGAGGTAGAAGTCCGGTGCCACTCCAAAGAGGTAGAAGATCAAATAGGCTGCCAGTCCTGGAACCAGAATCATTGAGAATGAGAAGGCTATTCCAAGACCTATGAACTTCGGGAGCAGGAATGCCTCCCTTGATACCGGTTTCGAGAGAACCCATTCGGCAGACCCGGAACGTTTCTCCTCAAGAATTACTTCGTGTGAGATGATTATTGTGGCAATTGATGGGAATATTGTGGCCATGAAATAGAATATGATTATACCTGCTTCTGGGTCTGAAATGCCAACGGATCCAAACAGACCAAGTATGAGAGTCCATAGCAGACTTTGCTGCCACCAAGCAGAAGTCCCAAACCATGCTTTCAACTCTTTCCTCATTAGGGCTGAGAATCCCATTCTCCACCCCTTCTCTGTGGTCGGTTCAAACAATTCCCTACTTGCCATTACTATCATCCTCCACGAGCTTCATGAAGATTTCCTCGAGTTCATACTCCTTCAAGCCAAAGTCTACAACATCAACTCCATCATCCGCGAGTACGGTCCTAAGTAGTCGCTTCTTCGCTTTGGAGTCATCGTTCACTTCCACAACCCAATGAGTCTGGTTTCGTTCCTTTCTTTCAGAGATGGATGTTACCCATTGCTCGGCTGACAATCTGGTATATGCCTGCGCTGTATCCCCATCGAGAATAAGCGTGTAAGCTATCCCCTCAGTCCCAGCAAGGAGTTCTCCTATTGGGGCTTGGGCAATTAGATTTCCCTTGTTCAGAATGGCTACACGATCACTTACCCTTTGAACATCATCAAGAATGTGGGTACTATAGAATATGGTTGATTCTTCCCGAAGTGATTCCATTATTTTCAAAACCTGCTCTCTTCCTTCAGGATCAAGCCCAGCTGCGGGCTCGTCCAGAATCAGTAATTCAGGGAAGTTGATCTGTGCTTGAGCAATCCCCAGTCGTTGCATTTCTCCTCCAGAGAATCCCTCTATAGGGCGGTCCGACTTGCCTTCAAGATCGACAATATCAAGTAGATTATCTATTCGTTCATTTATCCTGTCTTCAGGCCCCTTGAAGAAAAGACGCGCAGCAAACCTCAGAGTTTCTCTTGCAGTGAGTTCCTTGTAGAATTTAGGCTGTTGTGCAAGATATCCGACTCTTCTTCTGACTTGGTCATTATCCGCTATAATGTTCTGACCAAGAACGTTTGCATTACCTGATGTTGGACGAGTGAGACCAAGAAGAAGCTTGATTGTTGTTGTCTTTCCAGCTCCGTTCGGACCTAGGAATGCAAAGATAGAATTCTTGGGAACCTTGAGATTAAGCTGATTGAGCGCATGGACATCACCGTAATGCTTACTCAATCCATTCGTTTCAATGACATGCGTTTCGGAAGACATCGGGTTCTCCTCCAGTCTGGATATCGTGAAAGTGAACAAGGCTGATTCTGCTATATAAACCCGACATAACCTGCATCAAATTCTGAATTATAGGGCACACTCTCTCTTCTACATCAGTCCAATTTGCGCTTTCGTTGAACTACATGCTTATTACTGGTCATTCAACTCTCATTCATCATGAACAAGGTTCTAATTCTGAACGGGAGCGCCAGAAGACAAGGCAATACCCGTTTTCTAATCAATCAGGTTAATGAAATACTACAAGAAAAAGGAATAGAACCAAGAATCCTACACTTGCATGAACTCAATATTAATCACTGTCGAGGATGCTTCTGGTGCTACAAAGGATATCCGCTACGATGTGTTCAAGATGACGATGATATGAATAGGATTTACCCTAATGTAATCGAAGCCGATACCATCGTTTTTGCATCACCCATTTATTGGTTCAACTATTCTGGTCTGCTGAAGCTATTTATTGACCGATTAGTGGCATTGCATGTTAAAGGCGGTCATAAGCTGGATGGAAAACGATTTGCTGCTGTCTTTGTCTATGGAGATACTAATGTTGAAGAATCGGGTGTTCAACATGCCATAAATTCCATCAAACATTTGATACGCTATATGAAGGGGGAAACCATAGGGATTGTCCATGGAACTGCAAATGATATTGGGGATGCCGAGAAGAATGCACTACTAGTTGCCGAGGTTCGTGACTTGGCTAACAAGATTCGTGACGTTTCTTAAACAGGCGATAAATTCTCCAATAAAGACGGCTGCTGCGGGATATGGATTCTCTAGTCTTAGTAATAGCAGAAGCAGTATTACACTCCGATTCCGGCAAATCCAATTAATATCAATGATCAAGGCGTCTATGCCTCACGCCGAAAGTCCCAACTCCGAATACGCTATAAACCAGCAAGTGCTACGATTGTAAAGGTTAGGTGCTGAGATTGGACGAGGTTGACAAGGGAATCCTTTTTGGATTACTCCAGAACTGTAGGACTCCATACCGTACTCTAGCGCAACAGTTTGGCATGACAGCAAATGCAGCCAAGAAGCGAGTTCAGAAGCTTATTGACGCAGGTGTGATTGTGCAATTTACTGCAGATCTCTCTCCTGCAATGGTTGATGGAGATAATTTCATCGCTGTAATTTCCACCGATGGAGGAGAAAAGGAAGAAGAGTGTCTCAATCTGATAGGATCACATATACTAGTGAGAGAGGTTGGCATTCTATCCGGTTCTTCGTACCTAGCAATGGGAACATCCATTGGCTCGGAGAGTCTCAGAGACCTAGGAAGCTTTCTCCGTGGAATTCAGAATGTCAACAATGTGGAGTTGCACATTCTTGTGAAGGATGCTAATCACGGAAAGAAGACCGAGTTGTCCAAACTCCAGCTCAGGGTTCTAAAGTGCCTAGTCAAAGACCCACGGATGCCCACTAATGAGATCTCAGAGATTACAGGCCTCACTGTCAGAAGGACTCGCACAACTATCAAGAATCTTCTAGAGAGCGGTGCGGTTTCACTGGGTATTAGATGGAACCTAAGCGCAGGAGACGGATTCGTATTCCTTTTGAGAATTCACTGGGATGAGAAGACTGGGAGTTTGGAAGACATTCTTGTTTTCATTGGTCAAAACTATCCTGTGGCGTTTTACGGTCCATTAGTGTCAGCAACGGAACCGGTAGTCTTTGCAGTATTTGTTGTTGAGCAGTTCAAAGATGCAGACCTAATATCGAAGAAGATTGCTGGTTCCCCTTATGTAAAATCTTGTCAAGCTCTATTTGGCAGGCCATCGGTGAGTTTTCCCGATATTCGTAGTGTTCGACTTGAAGAAATCCTCGCGGAAGCCGGATTCTAGGATTCAATGACACTTCTCTACACTATGTGAACTTGCAGGTTCACATTACACTTCTCTTCTTTGCATTGTCATGCACATTCTGAACCTTCTGGCACACACGAATAGAATTGCAATTCTTGCGTATGTTCAGCATAGGTGATTTGGGAAAATGCAGGTGACATTTAAGCAAACATTGAAGGAAACTAGTCAATCTGCTGTTGAACTGAATAGTCTGACAAAGAGGTTCGGAAACATAACAGCTGTAGATGGACTCAGTCTTGAAATTGGATGGGGCGAAATCTTTGGCCTTCTAGGGCCAAATGGAGCCGGGAAGACAACTACAGTCAACATGCTCTCTACTCTCCAAGATCCTACCAATGGTGCGGCCAAGGTGGCCGGGTATGACATTGTGAAGAACGCTGATGTGGTTCGGAGAATCATTGGTCTATGTCCTCAACAACCGGCGTACTTCCCATATCTTACAGGTCGGGAAAACATCGAGCTTTTCGGTCAGCTACATTCGGTGCCTGTGAATCTTTTGAATGAACGAATCGAGTTCCTAGCTAGACGGGTCGGCATGGAGGATGATATCGACCGTCGTGCTAGTCACTATAGTGGCGGTATGATACGGAGAATCAGCACAGTCATGGCGTTAATCCATGATCCATCTGTTGCTCTACTCGATGAACCTACGGTTGCAATGGACCCGGTATCTCGTCGGTCAGTATGGGACTTCATCCAAGAACTAAGAACTCAGGGTAAGGCTGTTGTTCTTACAACTCATTACATGGAAGAAGCCCAAGAGCTCTCTGACAGAGTTGGCATAATCGATGAAGGTAGACTGATTGAGCTGGGTCCGCCTAATGAACTAATAGAAAAATACGACGCTGACGACTTGGAAGATGTCTTTGTACAGAGAACAGGCAGGAAGTTGAGGGAGGAGGTCTAGATGGATTCACGACGTATTGTGGCCCTGGTAAAGAAGAACATGAAGAAGCTAACCAGAGATCCTGGTACTTTGTTTCTTCTGATTCTATTCCCTGTCGTTCTAACGACCGTGTTCGGATTTGCATTCGGAGGAATTGGTGAGTCTGGGCCGCAGAACTTCGAGATTGGTGTAGTCAATTTAGATGACTCATCAGCTCATCCTGAATGGTCCACTGGTTTCATAGCAAATCTCACTGAAACAGATGACATTGAATTAGTACTATATGATGACAATGAAACCGGACAAGCAGACCTTCTCCAGGGAGGTATAGATGCACTGGTTGTAATCCCTGATGGGTTCGGTGACAGCTGTCAATCCTATTGGCTCTCTCCCTTAGACGGAAGTACTTGGAGAAACACATCCATTGGACTATACTTGGACAGTGGATCACTAATAGCTACAGTGGCAGTTCCGCCGATTGTTCAGCAGTGCTTTCTTAGTACTCTCTTTGGCAGCTCAGAGCTTTCACTCGATGTACCAGTAGGACTCACGAATCCTCAGTTCATATCTGCCAATGTATTCTCGCAATGGGACTTCATGGTACCAGGTATGTTTGCATTCTCTGCGATTTTCATCACAGTAATCGTGGCACAATCAATGACCGACGAGAGAAGTGAGGGTCTTCTCAGACGAATGTCTACTACTCCTCTTACATCTTCAGACTACTTCCTGAGTCAAACTCTCTCCTACATGGCAGTTGCTATTCTTCAAGTTGTCATGATATTCCTGACATCTTATCTGATTGGTTACAGGCCAGCAACGGGAATGCTCGGGATTGGATTCGCACTGATGATACTTGCAGTCTTTTCGCTTTCCTGCGTTGGTCTGGGGCTTATTGCAGCCACATTCTCGAATTCAGCCGATGGGGCTACGGGTCTGGCATTCATGATCGCCATGCCTCAGATGTTTCTTGGAACTTTCATGCCACTCGGAGGACTAGCTGATGTGATTGCATCTATAATGCCCAGCATGTATGTCACAGATGCACTTACTACCCTATTCCTGAGAGGTGCTGCAATTACTTCTCTCTCCATTTGGATTGACCTTGGTCTAGTAGTCGCAGCTGGGATTGCAGTAGCTCTTGCTGGCATACTCATCTTCGAGAGATGGGGAAGAGGAAAGTAAAATGGAACTTTCTGATTTAATTGAGGGGTACGAGCTTCTACGCTCTACCTCTCAATTTGACCCCCTATACTCTGAAACCGGACGAACAGTTCTCCTTTATGATGATGGATATGTCAGAATCTATCTTACAAAAGGGCCCGACATATGGGAAGAGATCAGCCTAGAGATTGATGTCTTCATGGGAGTTGGTCGTAGCACCAAATCGGGTCAGTCTGAGCCAATCAACGATGCTTCTGACGACGTAAGCTTGTCGAGGTCTCAACTGATTGAATGCATTTCCTATATTGAATACATGCTTCGTTTGGAGGAGGTTGGATTCAAACTAGAGGTCGTATTGGATGGATGCATTTGGACTGCACGATACACGGTCGAAAGAGAACCCGACTCTCAACTGCTTAGGACAATAGTTCCTCCAAGTCACTATGAATCAGGTGAAGGAAAATGAGTGGATACACCGGAATGAACCAAGAAGTTGATGAAACAGAGTCCGAAACTTTAGTTGGAAATCGAAACCAGTTGGCCTCTATATCACAACGAGCAGTAGCACAGATGATAGATTTCGTGTTCTTGGCGATAGTCTTCATCTTAGTAACATATTATGTGAAAGGGGTCTGGCTCATGATGCCAGGTGATCATTTGTGGATAATCTTTGATCCAATCTGTGGAGTATTTCTGATTAGTATTTTCGCATACTTCATAGGAATGGAGGGATTATTCGGCTTCACCCTTGGGAAGCTCATCACTGGACTTCGCGTAGTTAGTGAGCAAGGAACAAGGATATCGATGAAGCAGTCTGCCAAAAGAAACCTGTGCAGGTTCATTGATGGAATTGCAGCTTATATTGTAGGAATTCGTATTGCGGGAAAGTCCCCGCTTATTCAAAGATACGGCGATAAAGTCGGGCAAACAATTGTTGTTCTCCACAACAGAAATAGAGCTGGACAGATTAAGGGGTCCTCTGTCACGAAGAAGAGGAGTCTGAGTATATTGGACTATGACACCCTCTCAGGACAATTGCTCTTGTTCGCACTCCGCTTTCATAAATGACAAAGTGGCAAAGGCAAATTGAGTCAGATATAAATAATAAATCGCTGGAACATCAATAATGGCAGAGGTGGAGATATGCGTGCGCCCAAGGAAGCAGACTACAAGACAATGGCTCTGTTCTTCTTTGTGAGTCTTGTTATTGTTGTACTGTATTTGGTAGCCTATCAAATCGGTATGATTCAATTTGTGGAAGTATCTAGTGGAGGGCTAATTCATCGCACACTGATTCTGAATGTATTCCTGATGCTGATTGCAGTCTACGGAATCCTTGTTCTAAGGGGAACACTTCAAGGGGAGGATCTTGGGCTTGACACAAAAAAGGTACCTACTGCTCTGGTCATAGGCTTAACCACTTGGCTTCTCATTCAACTTATTGAAGGAATCTTAGGCTACATCTATACGGGAGTCATAGAAATTGATTACAGATGGGGCACAGACAGTCTTGGATTGATCGGATTACTAATTGGAATGCTATTTGGCACGGCTCTCTATGAGGAGGTCGGATATAGGGGATTCATGTTAATCCAGTTCAGAATGAAGATGGAATCTCTGACTGAGAATAAGATCACACAACTAATTCTGGCCATAATCATCTCTCAGTTTCTCTTCACCCTGCTTCACCTCCCGTCGAAAGTCTTGAATCAGGGTTGGACCACAGCCGTCCTTTTCGACCTTCTGTTCAGTGTTTTTCTGAATGGGGTTATCTATTGCCTGCTCTATCTGAGAACGGAGAACCTCTTTTTCGTCATGTTTGTACATGCCTTGGGGAATGCTCCAACTTCGCTAATCAGCCCGCACATAGAGCCATCGAATATTCTGCTCTTGTTGGCAATTATCTGGGCTATGATTTGGCCTAGTCTACAAAGATGGGAAGAATCAATGCTCAGCTCTTAGATGGAGTATTGGAGAAATGTCTTTCTCATTCAGCTTGAGGATTAGTAATCCGCAAACGAGCTGGCTCTCTTTATCGGCCACCTGACTCACTCTAGCCCTAGACCATAATGGAGTTATATTCTTACCAGATTCTAGTCGGTTTTGAGAGATATCTCAGCCTCATTGACCGCAGAAATCTGAATTTTCGTCCTCATTCACTCTGTTGGAGATTGGCACAAATCGCAGTCCTGTGGAGTATCAACCCGTTCCTGATGTATTGCACAAATAGTTCCGTTTCGTCTGAGGGACATACAGATGGTACAGATTGTCCCTACAGTGTCTTTCTGCGTGGCAGATTCTGATGTAATCTCTTTGACCAAGCTCTCAATTGCTTTTCTTACATCAGGTATGGCACCTAGCGCATCCGTCAGCTGATCTCCTCTCTTCTGTGATATATACTGACTAATGGCTGGCTGCGTAGTACCAAGCAACTCTGCAACCTTTGTCTGAGACATAGAGTGGTTCTCGATAAGTTCCCTG